>CACZGZ010000083.1 GCA_902780845.1 uncultured Eubacteriales bacterium | reverse complement strand
GCATCTCCAAGGAAGACCAGATGAGGCAGACATCTGACGCCCTCGTAAAGGAAATGATCTACACCAAATTCATCCAGGGCTGGACGATCCTGGGTGTGTTCGGAGGAATATTCGATCCTATATACGTAAACAGGATCACAAATTACGCGATCATCAAATACAGGAGAAGATTCCTGGCGACGCGTTTAAAGGGAGAGGAAAGTGCAAAACAATAAATCGCAGACAGCATATCTTACCACGGCGGGACTTATCGCCGCCATATACGTGATACTTACCTTCGTGTCGCAGACGGTGGGTCTGGCAAGCGGAGCCATACAGTTCAGGCTGTCAGAGGCCCTTACCATACTCCCCATGTTCGTTCCGGCGGCTATCCCCGGACTCACGATTGGCTGCGTGCTCGCGAATATCCTCACAGGCTGCGCTGTCTGGGACGTGGTCTTCGGCTCCGTTGCAACTCTTCTCGGAGCTCTCGGGACCTATCTTTTAAGAAAGACGGAGAATCCCTTCCTGGGGTGCCTTCCGCCCATCATCGCGAACATGCTCATAGTCCCCGCGGTCCTCATGAAGGTATACGGAGCGCCCGAGACCTACTGGTATCTGATGCTTACCGTAGGCATAGGCGAGGTCGCATGCTGCGGAGTGCTGGGAGTAATAGTATATAAGGTAATAAAGAAAAGAAATCTTCTGTAATATTTAAGAGGTATCGACCTATGAAAAGCATACTCAGAAAAGAAAAAGACTTCTCAGTATCCAACTGGTCAGGAGGGAAGACAAAGGAACTTGCCATCTTCCCTGCGGACAGCAAGTATGCTGACAGAGAATTCATATACAGACTGAGTTCTGCAACCGTGGATCTGGAGGAATCGGATTTCACCATGCTTCCTGACTATGACAGGGTGCTGATGGTTCTTCAGGGAAGCACTGTTCTCACGTATAACGGTAAGAAGAGCGTGCACCTGAACGAACTGGAGCAGGACAGCTTTGACGGAGCCTGGGCCACCAAGAGCTACGGAAAGATCACGGACTACAACCTCATGACCAGAAAGGGCACTGCAGGCAAGGTCGACGTCATAAGACCCGAGGCCGAGGCTGTCGAGATGGGAGACACTCTGGAGTCAGATCTCAGGAGAAGGACCCACGCCCTTTACTGTAAGGAAGGCTACCTGATCGTTAACGCAAAAGACGGTCAGAAGATGGTTTCCCCGGGACAGCTTCTGGTAATGGAGTTCGGAGAAGAGGAGCCGGCATATACCGTCATGGGAGATGGAGTGGCCATAAGAGCCCAGATCGCCTTTGACGAGGGGGCGCCGGGTTATGCGGAATATGAAGAGATGAAGCCCGAACCTGAGCCGGAACCTGAACCCGAGGATGAGCCCGAGCCGGTCAGGAGGGAAGAGATAAGAAAAGAGAATGCGGAGACGCCGGGGTCCTATGTGGCCAATATTTTGGGAACGGCGAGAAGAAGGGTATCCGACGAAGGACTTTCGGAAGCGTCGACCCTTGACTATAAAGGCGGTTTCGCGGAAGACTACAAATGGTCCTTCATACTTTCAAACACTCAGTTCCATGGAGCCAAGGCGCTCTTCCCCAAGCTGAAGAGCCTCGTGTTCGACGATGAGCTCCACGGCAAGGTGAGAAGACTGGAGAAGATGCTGATCACCTTCTTCGTATTCATACTGGGACTGCTCGCTCTCCTCACTTTCAGCATGAAGGACGGAGAGATGAAGGACACGGAGATACTCATAATGATCGCCGTATGGCTCGTCATAGACATACTGATCGTATCTCCCGCAATATACTATTTCACGCTTCCCAAACCAATCAAATCGCACATACACGATCTGACCAAGGTGTCTGAAGAGGAAGCGGACGCACTTTTAAAAGACAGAAATAAGAACGAGAGGCTGGAGAGGATACTGAAGAAGTACAGCAACTCCGGCAGAAATGTAGGAACTGTTATCGCGGATAAGGCAAGAAGGGAAAAAGAGCTGGATGAGTAAATATCACCGCGTGGGCTCCGAAGCAGGAGACAAGGCAGAGATCAAAAGATCTTCCAAAGTCAGATACAGGATCAACTGGAAAAGATTCGCCGTGTTTATCCTGCTCGTGGTGCTGGTGCTGTTTCTTTGCATCAAAGGCATCACAGGGTGTGTCAACAGGGATAAACCCGACGACGGATCCGTTAAAAAGGATAATGTGGCCGATCCGTCAACCGTTGAACTTAAGGGCGATGAACCTCCGACAGGTGAGGATACGAGCATAAGAGGTATCCCGGAACTGAAGGACGTCCTTACCTATGACGACGGGGATCTTTTAGTGCTTGTGAACAAGTATCATGGGGTGACCAGGGATTACGAACCTGAAGGTATGGTGACCGTCGAAATGTCGATGGCAGCCTGGGACGATATTCAGATAAAAAAGGAAGCGTATGATGCTTTCGTCGAAATGTTCAACGACGCGGCAGCTCAGGGATACAGTTTCTGCATATGCTCCGGTTACAGGTCATACGAATACCAGCAGGAACTATTTGAGAACGCTCTGGCGACCCAGAGCGAGGAAGAAGCCCACATGTTCTCGGCTTACCCCGGAAGGAGCGAGCACCACACGGGACTTGCCATAGACATAACTTCGGAATCCATGGACTGGGCCCTCAGCCAGGACTTCGCGAGTTACCCTGAAGGACAGTGGCTGGATGAACACTGCCAGGATTACGGCTTCATACTGAGATATCAGAAAGGCAAGGAAGACATAACCGGATATCAGTACGAACCCTGGCACTTCAGGTATGTTGGCAAGGAAGTCGCCAAGGATATCATGTCGAGAGGTATAACCTTTGAGGAATACCTCGGCGAAAATTGATTGTTATCGTTATACAAATATCACAAAAAACTTTAGAAAAAGTTGTTGACAAACCACTAAAACTCTGTTAACATCGCATTATATTAATAATTGTTACTAAACCTGTGATGGAGAAGTAAAACTGAAATACGAGCTTCAGCGAGTCCCGGACGGTGTGAGCGGGACAGCAAACGGTTCAGAATAATGGGCTCCTGAGGGCGAGGGGAAAGCGGGAAACCGTGAGTATCTGAGACGTGGTTCCAACGTTAAGGGAAAGAGGTGTGATGGCACTTCGTAGAGAGGCAGGATAGCAATATATCCTGCAATCAAGGTGGCAACGCGGTTTATTTCATTCCGTCCTTGAACAGTGTTCGGGGACGGATTTTTTGTACCGGGCAAGCTTACGAAAAACATCACGAAAGATTAATTGTCAGGAGGAAAAGAAAATGACAGACAACAAAAGACAGGAAGTACCTTACAAAATCTATCTGAGTGAAGACGAGATGCCCAAATATTGGTACAACGTAAGAGCGGACATGAAGACCAAGCCCGCTCCGCTGGTAAACCCGGGAACAGGCCAGCCCATGAAACCTGAAGAGCTGGAGCCGGTATTCTGCCATGAAGCTATCATGCAGGAATTCGACAACGACACCCAGTACGTTGAGATCCCTGAGGATATCAGGAATTTCTACAAGATGTACAGACCTTCACCTCTTACCAGAGCATACTGCCTGGAGGAGAAGCTGGACACCCCGGCCAAGATATACTATAAGTTCGAAGGAAACAACACATCCGGATCCCACAAGCTGAACTCAGCCATCGCTCAGGCATATTACGCCAAGCATCAGGGGCTGAAGGGAGTAACCACTGAGACCGGAGCAGGTCAGTGGGGAACGGCCTTATCCATGGCCTGCGCATATCTGGATCTGGACTGCAAGGTATTCATGGTAAAGGTATCCTACGAGCAGAAGCCTTTCAGACGTGAAGTAATGAGGACCTTCGGAGCATCAGTCACACCTTCGCCTTCCATGGAAACTGAGATCGGAAAGAAGATCAATGCTGAGCACCCCGGAACCACAGGATCCCTCGGCTGCGCTATTTCAGAAGCCGTTGAAGTGGCTGTAGGCTCCGACGGATACAGATACGTTCTCGGATCGGTCCTCAACCACGTACTCCTTCATCAGTCGATCATCGGTCTGGAAGCAAAGGCAGCCCTCGATAAATACGGAATCAAGCCCGACATCATAGTAGGCTGTGCAGGCGGAGGATCCAACTTAGGCGGACTCATCGCTCCCTTCGTAGGCGAGAAACTGAGAGGAGAGGCTGACTACAGGATCATCGCAGTAGAGCCTGCATCCTGCCCCAGCTTCACCAGAGGCAAGTTCGCATATGACTTCTGCGATACAGGAAACATCTGCCCGCTGGCCAAGATGTACACCCTGGGTGCTGATTTCATTCCTGCACCCAACCACGCAGGCGGCCTGAGATTCCACGGCATGAGCCCTGTGCTTTCACAGCTCTATCACGACGGATACATGGAAGCCGTAGCAGTACCTCAGACAGAAGTATTCGAGGCAGCGGAGTATTTTGCGAGATGCGAAGGCATCCTTCCCGCACCTGAAAGCTCACATGCCATCAAGGTGGCCATTGACGAGGCCCTCAAGTGCAAAGAGACCGGTGAAGAAAAGACCATCGTTATCGGCCTCACCGGAACAGGAAACTTCGACCTGGTGGCTTACCAGAAGTTCAACGACGGCGTCATGGACGACTACGTTCCCACCGACGAAGAGCTGGAAGCATCATTTGCGAAGCTCCCCAAAGTAGAATAATAACATAATAAGTTTCTCTTTTTAAAAGACGCGTCCAATGGGCGTGTCTTTTTTGTTTACTGATATATTGCGGTGAAGTATAATGTATAGTAGGGAGGAAGGTCTCATGGAATACTATAAAGAGATAAAACTGAAAGACAGCAGACCCTGCATCATCAGAAGCGGAAACGAAGAGGATGCGGAAGGCGTGCTGGAGAATTTCATAAAGACCCATACCGAGACCGATAATCTGGTAAGCTATCCCGACGAGATCCACTATACGGCAGAAGGTGAAAGGGATCTTCTTAAGAATAAAAAGGAGAGCCCGCTGATGGTGGAACTGATCGCGGTAGTGGACGGGAAGATCGTCGGGATCTCCGGGATCGACCCTCTGGGGAGATCATACAAGATGGCCCACAGAGCTAACCTGGGGATCAGCGTCGAGAAGGCATATTGGGGGCTCGGAATAGGAAGGGCCATGACTGAAGCCTGCATCGAATGTGCGCGGAAGGCGGGCTATGAGCAGCTGGAACTGGAGGTCGTCTCTGAAAACGAGGGCGCGATCAGGCTCTATGAAAGCGTCGGATTCAAAGAGTTCGGAAGAAACCCGAAAGGATTCAGATCCAGGGAAACGGGCTATCAGGAGCTCATATCAATGAGGCTGGAACTTTAAGCAGTCACGGAGATAAGACGATGAAGAACGGCACTGTCAAGATCGGAAATACTGACATGTATTACGTGTCCTTCGGTAAGGGCGAAAGGAAGCTTGTGGTTTTGCCCGGGCTTTCGGATGGCCTTGCTACGGTAAAAGGGAAGGCGATGATACTGTCTGTATCATATAGAAAATTCTTCGATGACTATACCGTATACATGTTCAGCAGGAAGAACGATATGCCCGAAGGATATTCCATAGAAGACATGGCGGATGATCAGATCACAGCCATGGATGAACTGGGGATCGGGAAAGCCTGCGTTCTTGGAGTGTCCCAGGGAGGAATGATCGCGCAAAGCATGGCTGTCAGACATCCTGATTGCGTCGATAAACTCATACTGGGAGTTACTGCGCCCTATGCCACTGCTGTTGCTGCGGCTGCCATAAAAGGCTGGCTGGAAATGGCTGACCGGGGCGACCATACGGCTCTTATGGCGGATACAGCGGAGAAGATGTATTCTGAAGAGTATCTTAAGAAGAACAGAAAATTTTTTTCGCTCCTTGCCAGATTCACGAAGCCCAAGAGTTATGAAAGGTTCCTGAGAAATGCTTTTGCGATACTGGGGTTCGACGCGCGAAACAAGCTTTCTGAGATAAGCTGCCCGACGCTGATCATAGCGGGAAGCGAAGATAAAACCGTGGGAAGAGACGCCGCCCGCGAGCTTAACGAGGGGATCGCCGGAAGCAGGCTTTATGTATATGAAGGCCTCGGGCACGGAGCCTATGAAGAGGCGAAGGACTTCTACGACAGAGTTTTGGAGTTCTGCAATGAATAACAACATAGAACAACTGAACAAAATAATAAAGGAAAAGCGTGAGAACCGTAAGGAGCGGATCAAGGCGGACATAGAGCTGTATGGCCGCGAAGTGCTGGAGTCCGAGGAGATGAAGCAAGCCTACGATCAGACCCATCATCTTTGGTCCACCGTGGCAGAGCACACCCTCAGGGTCACGGCATCCAGCGTTTTGATATGCTATGTTCTCCGCAAGCTTCACATCAATGTGAATATTCCTGCTGTTGTAATAGCCGCTCTTTGTCATGATCTGGGCATGCTTGACCGCAGCGAAAAGTTCTCTTCGGATAAGGAAGCAAGGCGCGATCATGC
>CACZGZ010000082.1 GCA_902780845.1 uncultured Eubacteriales bacterium | reverse complement strand
CCGGATAATAGGGAAACAGGTTCAATGCCTGTGCGAACTCGTCACTGTATATGGAGAGTTCAGGACCGATATGCCACTGAGAGATCGGGAAGGCGGTCCTAACGTCTGATCCATGAGCCAGGAGACCTGCCTGTCTGACACAAGTGCGGCTTAGCCGCCCGGCCACGAGTAACTGGCGGGTGTAAACTCTGAATGAATTTTTGTATTGTATTTCATGAGGTCTTTGCTCCCGATAGCAAAGGCCTTTTGTATTCACAGTACTTTTATTTCATTTAGGAGGAGAAAAATGAAGAACCTTAAGAAATTCCTTATCTTAGGCCTCGTGCTCGTTATGGCATTCAGCATGATGATGCTCACAACAGCATGCGGCGGATCAAATGAAGAACCTGCTCCTGCAGAGGAAACAACTGAGGATGCAGTTGCAGTTTGCAACGCAGCTATCGAAGCTATCCAGATCCAGGAATGGACAGAGGATACTGATGCTCTTTGCGAAGCAGCAAGAGCAGCTTATGACGCTCTTACAGATGAAGAGAAGGAACAGCTTGATGACCCCGGTTACTTCGGAGATGACACAGGCGACGCTTCCGCTGACGATCCTCTCAACCAGGATGAGATCGGCGAGAACGAACTTCTCGTAGTAAGCTTTGGTACTTCCTTCAACGACAGCCGTGTTGCAGACATTGGCGGAGTTGAAAAGGCACTCCAGGCTGCAAACCCCGACTGGTCAGTAAGAAGAGCATTCACAGCTCAGATCATCATCAACCACATCCAGGCTCGTGACGGAGAAAGGATCGACAACGTTCAGCAGGCTCTCGACAGAGCTGCCAACAACGGCGTTAAGAACCTCGTTATCCAGCCTACTCACCTTATGCACGGTGCAGAATACGATGAACTCGTTTCCGCAGTAGAAGCTGCTCAGGACAGATTCGAATCCGTTAAGATCGCAGAACCTCTTCTCGGAGAAGTAGGAGCTGACGCTACAGCGATCAACGCTGACAAGGAATCCGCTGCAAAGGCTATGGTAGCTGAAGCAGTTAAGGTAGCAGGAGCTGAATCTCTTGAAGCACTTGATAATGACGGAACTGCTATCGTATTCATGGGACACGGTACTTCCCACGCTGCAGCTGTTACATACAGCCAGATGCAGGCTCAGATGCAGCAGCTCGGTTACAAGAACGTATTCGTAGGAACAGTAGAAGGCAACCCCGCTGAAACAGCACTTCCCGAAGTTAAGAAGGCTGTAGAGGCAGCTGGATACACCAAGGTCATTCTTCGTCCTATGATGGTTGTTGCAGGCGACCACGCTAACAACGACATGGCAGCTGACGAAGAAGGTTCATGGTACTATGGATTCGTTAACGGCGGAGAATTCGAAGTTGAGGGAGCTGATGAGCCCGTTGATATCGGAGCAGGCTTCGGAGCTGAGAACGTAACATGCCAGATCGAAGGTCTCGGCAGGATCGCTGATATCGAAGATATGTACGTAGCTCACACAGCAGAAGTTCTTAAATAACTCTCGGTTATTTGAAACTTATCTGAATTAATCGTATGATTGCCCCATCGGCTTGTAGCCGGTGGGGCTGAAAATTGTATTGAAAAGGATGCTATAAAGGGATGAAAAACAGAAAATTATTTATCACAGTATTATTACTTATGATGGTCGCAGTATTCTGCCTTGCAGGCTGCGGTGGTTCAAACGAATCAGGTGAGTCCGCAGATGCTGCTCCTGCAGTAAACGAATTCGGACTTGAAGACGGAACATACGTAGCTACATTTACAACTGACAGTGGGATGTTCCATGTTAATGAAGCAAATAATGATAAAGGTTTACTGACCGTTGAAAACGGAGAGATGACTATTCATGTAAGCCTTCAGGCAAAGGGAGTCGTAAATCTTTTCCTCGGAACTGCTGAAGACGCTCAGAAAGAGGGAGCTGTTCTTCTTGATCCCACAACAGATACAGTAGTATACAGCGATGGTATAGAAGAAGAGGTTTATGGTTTTGATATTCCTGTTCCGACGATCGGTGAAGAATTTGACCTTGCTCTTATCGGAACAAAGGGCAAATGGTATGACCATAAGGTAATGGTTTCTGACCCCGTACTTGGAGACGATATCCACGCTGAAACAGCTGAATAAAAAGATTGTTAATCCATTGAATAGTATAGTATAATGGGGGTGCTGATTTTCAGCATCTCTATTTTATTTAAAGGAGTTTCCAATGAAAGGAAAGGCATATGGAGTGGGTGTAGGTCCCGGAGATCCGGAACTGATGACACTGAAAGCAGTTCGCCTCATAAAAGAGAAGGATATAATTATGGTTCCCGGAACGAATCCCCAGGAATCGGTAGCATATAAGATAGCGGTTCAGGCAGTTCCGGAGCTTGAAAACAAAACAGTAGTCCCTGTTGATCTCCCGATGCTTAAAGACCGCGAAGAATTGAAGAGATCGCACAGGAAGGGAGCGGAACTCATAGAATCATACCTGAATAAGGGAAATGACGTCGTGTTTCTTACTTTAGGAGATTCCACGGTGTATTGTACTTTTACATATATCCAGGAGATCCTCAAGGAAGACGGATACGAAACAGAACTGGTAAACGGCATAACATCTTTCTGCGCTGCAGCTTCAAGGCTCAACATCCCTCTCGCAGAATGGAATGAACCGATACACATAATACCGGCAGTACATAAGGCTAATGATGAACTGGATCTTGACGGCAATTACGTTCTGATGAAATCGGGGAGTCATATGAAAGATATCAAAGAGAGGCTTGTCTCAAAGGGAAGGGATGTGAAGGCTGTGGTAAACTGCGGAATGGAGACCGAAGAAGTTTACCAGAAGGCTGAAGATATACCTGATGAGACAGGATATTTTACGCTTTTGATATCAAAAGAAGTATAAGTCTTATTGATAAAAATCAAAAAATATTATAAAATAAATTGTTAATTTATATTATTCAACACTCGGGAGAATTCAGCAATGAAGACGATTTACAACAATGATATTACGATGGATCCCTCAGGATTCGTAGTGCTGGCTGATTTCGTGCCCGGCGTGATCCAGGAGATCCGTTACTATACGACCTATAATTTCATAGGAGAAAGGATCGACGGATACGAAGAGCCCTGCGCGCTAATAACCAAGGAAGCTGCCAGAGCACTGAAATCCGCTGCAAACGAGCTGGCAGTACAGGGCTACAGGCTCAAGATATTCGATGCGTACAGACCTGCAACTGCAGTCAAGCACTTCGTGCTCTGGGGTATCGAAGATCAGGACATCAGGATGAAAGAGTATTTCTATCCCGATCTTCAGAAGCAGGAACTCTTCTCAAAAGGATATATAGCAAGCCGTTCTAGTCACAGCAGGGGGAGTACGGTAGATCTGACGCTTTTCGATATGAGAACCGGACGGGAAGTCGATATGGGAAGTCCTTTTGACTTTTTCGGTGAGGAATCCCATCCTGATTACAGGGGGATCACTGAAGAGCAGTATGAAAACCGTATGATGCTTCAGAGAGTAATGGTAAGAAACGGCTTTGAAACATATGACTGCGAATGGTGGCACTTCACTCTTAAGGATGAGCCATATCCGGATACTTATTTCGAGTTTCCGGTCTCATCAGAATATCTCAGGAGGTAATTGATCCGGGTTTATGAGATTGGCTATAATGATCGCGATCTACATGGCTATAGTCATCGTGGCTATGGTGATACTGGGATCGGTAACAAAAAACTTACAATTGAAGAAATCGTCTAGGGATATGATAACCTTCATATCCCTGTTTGCGTTTTTTGTAATGGCGATGTTTCCGCTTATAGGTGCCGTCGTTCACGACGGTCCGGTCTGCTGGTTCTTCCAGAAGTGGGGGAATATCTTCATGGGACTTTTCATGTTCTTCTTCATGACGCTGGCAGCAGTAGCCATAATAGAGCTGATCATATGGACAGTCCGCCGCGCTTCAAAGAAAAAAGGGGGCGTACCTCACGGAGCAGCTGCTATGCTCATTATCCCTCTTATAGTAACGGTGGCAGTCAATTTAGCAGGTTCGCAGACTGCACACGACGTAAAGGTCACGAACTATTCCATCGAAAAGGAGAAACTCGGTCTTACGGAACCTGCAAGGATAGTTCTTTTTGCAGATACTCATATCGGAGTCAATTCAACTCCGAAGATATATGAGGATATGGTTGACAGGATCAATGAACAGGATGCCGACCTTGTTGTGGTAGCAGGGGATCTGGTCACAAGTTCCTTCGGAGCGATGAGAGATCCTGAGACCTATGCTTCCATAATGAGGGGGATAGAAAGCAAATACGGAGTTTACGCAGTATACGGAAATCACGACGTGGATGAACCCCTTCTCGGAGGTTTCACATATGCGGGAAAAGAGAATGCCAAAAGGAATCCTGCCATGGAAGGCTGGGTGAGTGACTGCGGCTGGAAGCTTCTTACGGATGATGTGATGAGGATACCTGAACTTAACGGTCTTGTCATCGCAGGACGAAGAGATGAGTCGAGGCCGGGCGAAGGCTTCGATGAGAGGGCGCCTTTGAGCGACCTTCTTAAAGAAACGGATCCGGATGACAGCATCCTGCTTCTTCAGCATGAACATTCGGATCTCTATGAACTGGATGAGTACGGGGTCGACCTTTCTGTAAGCGGTCACACTCATGACGGTCAGATCTTTCCCGGAAATATAATCACGAAGATCCTTACGGAACAGTCCTACGGAATGGAAAACTGGGGCGACGCCATAGCGGTGGTAACTTCAGGAGTAGGGTATTACGGACCGCCTATCAGGGTATGCACCATAAGCGAGATAGTAGTGATAGATCTGATTTGACTTTTGGAGATAGGAATTGAATCTGAAAATAAACGATAAAACAAAAAATATCTTAATAATGATTTTCAGCAATTTTCTTTTTGCTGTATCGGTAACCGGTTTTATAAGACCGCATGGAATTATCCTTGGCGGAGCTACAGGTCTGGGGCTTCTGATAACTCACTACATTCCGATGAAGCTTTCAGTCGTAGTTATGATCATAAACGTGGTGCTTCTGCTTATAGCTTTTGTTACTATGGGGAAGAAGTTCGCACTGTCCACTCTGGCCAATTCCATTCTTTATCCTTCCGTGATGTACATCTTTGAGACTTTTATAGATCTTGGAAAGGTAACAGAGGACCCCATGCTTTCATGCGTATTCGGAGGCGTGCTCATGGGAATTGGGATAGGTCTGATACTGAAGACGGGAAGTTCCACCGGAGGAACAGATGTCATAGCCGTAGCCATAAACAAATATACTCATTTGAATCTTTCAGTTCTTCTGTATATGGTAGACGGTGTCATAATGGCCTGTCAGCTCATGTTCTCCAACAGGGAGCAGGTGCTTCTGGGCATATTCCTCATGGCGCTTCTGACCCTTACCATGAACAAGATAATGATCATGGGAAAGAGCCAGATCCAGCTCATGATCTTCTCTGAAAAGACAGAAGAGATAAGGCAGATGATCCTCGATCAGGAAGATGCGGGAGCCACGCTTTTTCATATTGAAAAAGGATATACAAGAGAGGAAAGCAAAGCCATCATGTGTATCATTCCCAGACGTAAATTCTATGATATGTGCGAGATGATACAGAAGGAAGATCCCACCGCGTTCTGGACAATATCTGAAGTAAACGAGATCCACGGAAGAGGATTCTCATTCGAAAGAAGAGTTTAAACATACAGGCAGTTTATGAGTTTTATTGAAAGATTAAAAAATACAGTCATAGAAGTTGCCTCAGGCGAGAATCATTTCACCATGGAGAGAGGCAGCTTCGACTATTCACAGACTATATCTGAATGGGTCAGGCCGGAGCTTTTGAAGACAGAAACAACTGAAACCGGCTTCAGATCCTTTTATAATGCGGAAGATTCCGAATTCGTTCTTGAAGTAAGAGAAGAGAAAGGACTTATAAAGGCAGCCTTAACAGACAGGTCAGGCTCAGGATACAACAGATTCAGGATAAGTTTTCCTGCCGATGAGGATGCCAAAACCACCGTAAAGGGAGGCTGGGAGCCTCATTACGCCGTTATCTACGGAGACTGTGCTGACAGTCTGGAGATTTTGGGAAATATGCTCGACATAGAGGTCGAATTTCTGTACCGGATTGCCGATATTCGTGCGGTTTACGATCAGGAAAATGCTCCCCTCCTTCACCACATTCGGATATACCAGCTCCAGATTCACGTTGATCGGGATCTTCATGCCCCGAAGCTGCATGGGATTCGCCTCATTTTCATAGCGGGATTTCCGTATCATACTTTTCACAAACTGCAGATCCATGGTTTTCCTCCTATCTCTCTTCTCCCCGGAGAAGAGACGGCCGCCCCCGGCGGCTCTCCGCTCCAGAATACACTATTTTTTCCTTTCTGGCAAGTCTCGGATCTTACCCGATGGCAGCTCTCAGAGCCGCGAGTGCCAGGAGCAGGACCGGATACAGGCCGTAGAACAGCAGGCGCGGCACCTCTTTTCCCTTTCCTCCCTCATAAAGCCAGAGCACGTAGCCGGAGAGCG
>CACZGZ010000081.1 GCA_902780845.1 uncultured Eubacteriales bacterium | reverse complement strand
TCTTCTTTCTTTATGACGTACTTTTCTTCCACCCTGATCTGCGTCTCGAAAACAGCTGCTATGAAGTAGCTTGCGCAGTTTATGAAGAAAAGCGGCGCTATTCCTATCTTGTGATAGAGATAAGCCGAAAGAGGCGTCACGATCATGAGAAGGGACTCCATGGTGCTGGAGATGGAATATGCCTTACCCATGTTCCCTTCTGTGATAAGAAGTGGATAAAAGCTGTCGTAAGCCACCGTGTATATGCTTGAGATGGTCCCCAGCATTGAGCAGCCTAACACGAGAAGCACGAAGTTTATATCTCCGTGAAGGAGGATGAAGCCGAACAGCCCGTAGATCGCAGCGGACATGAAGTCCAGTGTATAGATCATCTTCCTTCTGGAAAACTTGTCCAGGATGGGTCCGATCAGCTGCGGCATCACGATCTTCGGAAGATCGTAGAGTATCATATACACCGCAAACAGCAGGACTGACCCGGTATAGTCCAACACAAGCAACCCTGTGGCGAAGCCGGATATCACGTTTCCGAAGAGCGATACCGCTGTGCCCAGGGTTATTATGGTGAAGTTCTTTGTCCAGAGCTTGTTCTTGGGTTCAGTTGTTACGGTGTTTTCGTTTTCCATTATTTGGTGAGATCAAAATATTTTGCCGGGATGTGGCAGTATCCTCCCGGATTCTTTTCCAGATATTTCTGATGGTATTCCTCTGCTGAGAAAAAGTTCTCAAGGGGTCTCAGTTCCACCGCCAGAGGCAGATATCCAAGTTCCTTTTCCTTTTCTATGAAGGCGGGTCTCACTTCGCTCAGCTGGTCTCCCGATGTGTAGTATACGCCTGTCCTGTACTGGATTCCGACGTCCCCTCCCTGCTTGTTCACTGAAAGAGGATCGATCACCATGAAGAAGTATCTCACGAGGTCCAGTCCTGAGATCTTCGTCTCGTCGTAATCTATCTTAAGGGTCTCAGCGTGACCGCTGTCGTTACAGACTTCCTCATATGTGGGAGCCTTGTCCGGGCCGTTCGCGTAGCCCACTTCCGTCTTTATCACTCCGTCGAACTGGTCTATGAACTTCTGCATTCCCCAGAAGCAGCCTCCTGCCAAGTATAATGTCTTCATGTCTTACCTCTCTTCGAAATCCGTTACATAAAGTTTATCTTCGCACACCCTGAATCTCACGGTGTAACTTCCATATGAAAAGGCGTATATCCTTTCAGGATCGTCCTGATAGCCGGGCCTCGGATCAAGCGCCAGTATCTCCTTAAGAGCGTCCCCTCTTTCACCCGTCAGACCTTCAGGTATCTCCGCCTCAAAAGTGACTTCCAGCCTTTCGTCCTTGTGATCATAGGTGAAGCCTTCTAAGGCATCCTCCACCCTGTCGGCAAAGGGAACGTAGGGCTTGATATCATATATGGCGGTGCCGTCCATGAGGTCTGCCCCGGATACTTTCAGCACCGGTCCCCGGTCTTCTGTGATCTCGCATTTCAGGAGCTTTACCACGGTCATTCCAAGGCGGTTCGGTCTGTTGGGGGACCTGGTGGCGAATACGCCTACTCTCTCGTTTCCTCCGAGCTTGGGAGGTCTGACTGTGGCTGACCATCTGCCATCCTGGCCTGAGTTTGCTCCCATTGGTTCAAACTCCCAGATGAGCCACAGATGGCTGAACTTTTCGATCCCTCTGAAAGCGTCGGGCTGCCTGTAGCCTTCCTCCATCACGATCTCTGATACGAGATGAGGCGCCATGCCGCTCTGCCTGGGAAGTCCAAACTTCTCAGGAAAGTCATTATGAATATGTGCTATAGGTCTGATCTCCATCTGCTTACAGTCTTCCTGAATCAAAATATGCCCATTTGGGATTATTGTAACACAAACATATTTAAGGGACAACAAAAAAGAGGTCCGTGCGGGACCTCCCTGAGTTCTTGGTATTCATGACTCTTCAGTTACGTTGAGATAGACTCCGAGCGCCATCACTAAAAGCGCTATCCAGAACAGCACGCCCGGGATCTCACGGAATATGATGAGAGACAGCAGCACCCCTATAAACGGCGAAACCGCGTAGTAGGAGCTGGTCCTTGCTGCGCCGATCACGCTCTGGGCCAGAACGTAGAAGTATACCCCCAGGCCAATCGCCAGGAATCCCAGCAACATGATGAGAAGCATGTCTCCGAATCCCGGGATCTTTTCTCCCACGATCATGGATATGACGAAGGACGCCGCACCGGAACCGAGGCCCTTTATCATGACGATCTGTCTCGTATCCTTGTCCGAGAGGCTGCTTGTGCAGTTGTTCTCAAGTCCCCAGCATACGCAGGCCAGAAGTACGAAAAGGGATCCCCTGGACAGGCTGAGCTCAGCACCCTCATATACGGAAAGGATCAGGCATGAAACCGTTATTACAATAATGGATACAGCAAGCCTTCCTGATATCTTTTCCTTAAAAAACAGAGAGGCTATCACCGATGTCGCAACGATCTCGAAATTATTGAGGAGTGAAACGCTCTCAGGGCTGGACATGGAAAGCCCCAGCATAAGGAAGATCGGAGCCGCGATATCCAGGATCACCATCATTATGACAAATCTGAGGTCCTCCTTCCCTACAGAAGGCCTCGATGCGCCTGTTCCCCTGTCCTTTCCAAAAAGATATATAAGGCTCATACCGACACCTGCTCCAAGGTACAGAAGCCCCGCCTCCATGACAGGAGGCACGCTCAGCTGCATGAGTTTGGATACCGGTGTCATAAGAGCGTAAAGCGTTGCCGCAAGTATTGCAAAAAATATAGCCCTGGTCCTGCTCAATTTCATTCTCCGTTTTCGTACATTTTGTTCGATTTCTTACAGGCTATATGATATAATGGTTTTAAGATAAAATCCATAAACACATGGAGCGTTTAGTACGTTTCCGTACAAACCTCCCGAAATGTACCGAAAGTGAGTAAATATGGACAGAAGGATAAAAAGAACAAAAGCCGCGATATACGCAGCTTTTGAGGAATTGCTGTCAGAGAAAAAGTACGAACATATAACGGTCCAGGAGATTATAGACAGGGCTGATATCGGAAGGAGCACCTTCTACGCCCACTTTGAGACCAGGGATGACCTTCTTAAGGCCGTCTGCTCAGAGCTTTTCAGCCACGTCTTCAGCGACCATTCCAAGGCGGAAGCGAGCCACGACTTCTCATCTGAGGACGACACTCTTAAAAACGCTCTTACCCATATCCTCTACCATCTCAAGGATGACAGGAAGAGATATTCCAGGATCTTCAGCTGTGAAAGTTCCGAGATCTTCTGGTCGTACTTCAGAAAGCAGCTTTCAGAGCTTATCTCAGGATATAACTATGGGTATGAGACCGGAAAGACCGATATCCCGGAAGACTTCCGGCTTGATTTTTTAGGAGGAGCCTTCATAGAGGCCGTCAAATGGTGGTTCAGGACAGATCTTAAGACCTCTCCCGAAAAGCTGGTCTCCTATTTCGCAGCCCTTACAGGGCAGGATCAGCTTTAAGCCTGGCGTTCACTGCCCTTCCGAGAACGATTGAAATCACCATCTTGATCACATCTCCTGCAATGAAGGGAAGCACGCCCGCAGCCAGAGCTTCCATGAAGGTAAGACCTGCCACGTGTGCAAGCCACAGAGTCCCGAAGGCGTAGAGCACCGCAGTCCCTAGGCACATGCCGATGAACTGCATCCATAACTTGTCGTAGAAACGGCGGATGAACCAGCCTGCTATGAGAGCCAGGAAAATATATCCGAGAAGATATCCTCCGGTGGGCCCTGCAAGTTTGGCCAGACCTCCCTGGAATCCTGAAAATACCGGAAGCCCCACAGCTCCGAGTGCGAGATATATCAGGCAGGACGCCGTGCCCTCAAGAGGTCCCAGTATGTATGCTGCAAGCAGTACCCCCAGGGTCGCAAGTGAGATGGGAACAGGTCCGATGGGAAGAGCCAGAGGCCCCAGTATGCAGAGCACCGCAGCCATGAGGGCGATCTCCGTCATCATTTTTGTATTGTTTTTCATTAAAATACCCTTTCAAAAAAGATTGTAAAGTATTTACGAAAATCACTTTACAATCCGTATGATATCATCTATAATATCTATTGTCAATAACAATCCTTAATATCTTTACAATTGCCGTGAAAGTGTATTTTGCGGCTTTTGGCGTGGGTGGAAAACATGACGAAAGACAGCGTACTGGCCATACTGGCCAAAGAGAAAAAATATATTTCCGGAGAGGAAATAAGCAAAGAAATAGGAGTGAGCCGCGCTGCAGTGAACGCAGCAGTAAAAGTCCTCAGATCCGAAGGATATGAAATAGATTCCGTGACAAACAAGGGTTACCTTCTTAAAAGCGGTCCTGACAACCTTTCCATGGGGTCAGTCGGAGCGCATCTCGATCCCGGAAGGATGAAAAGCGTGCTCGTACTGGAAACGGTGGATTCCACCAATAAGCGTCTCAGGGAAATGGCTTTTGACGGGGCTCCGGACGGTCAGGTGGTGATGGCAAACGAGCAGACATCCGGAAGAGGCCGCCGCGGAAGGAACTTCTTCTCCCCTAAAGATAAGGGCATATACTTCTCATATCTTATCAAGCCCGACATGGCTCCCGCGGATTCCGTGACCCTCACCGCATGGACTGCAGTGGCCGCCATGAGAGCTATATCCAAAGTCTCCGGTTTCACTCCGGGCATCAAGTGGGTGAACGATCTGGTATCCGGCGGGCGTAAACTCTGCGGTATCCTCACAGAGATGTCCGTTGAAAGCGAGACGGGCATGATAGATAATATAATCATAGGAATAGGTATCAACATAAATAACGACGCTTCAGACTTCCCCGATGAGATAAAGGATATCGCGACCTCCATAGCTCTCGAAGCGGGACATGCCATAGACCGTTCAGAACTCGCTGCTGCCATGGTTGAAGAACTGGACAGGATGAGAGCCGACTGGCCGGATAACAAAGCAGCCTACCTCGAAGCTTACAGGCAGGCCGATATCACCTGCGGAAGAGATGTGAACGTCATTCAGGGAGGAAACGTCAGACCCGCTGAAGCTCTGATGATAAACGATGATTTCTCCCTTAAAGTAAGATTCTCCGACGGCGGGATCACTGATCTTTCCAGCGGAGAAGTTTCCCTTAAGATATTATAAAGAAGCAGACCGGATAGAACCGGTCTGCTTTTGTTTTTTGTTATCATTCTTTCAGTTCCAGGCACAGCATCGTCAGATCGTCGAACTGCGGAGCGTCTCCCACGTGTCCTCTGTCTGAGACTCAATCATTTCGTAAGATCGTGGAATTTGAAACGGATAACTTTGGAAAGATCGGCGGGAGCCACTTCCACCTGATACCCTACCTTGCCTCCGCTGAAAAGGATCGTATCAAAATTTTCCGCAGCAGCGTCTATAACGGTTGTGAACTGCTTTTTCATCCCGATCGGAGAACAGCCTCCGTGTACGTATCCGGTAAGCGGAAGAAGTTCCTTCTGAGGTATCATTTCGATGTTCTTCTCCCCTACCGCCTGAGCTGCCTTCTTAAGGTCCAGTTCTTCGGCAACGGGTATCATGAACACGTAGTGCTGCTTCGTCTTTCCGACTGTCACCAGGGTCTTGAATACCCTTCTCACGTCTTCTCCGAGGGTCTCGGCGACTTCCACTCCGCCTACAGCATCTGTATCACCGTAATAGTATTCCTTATAGTTTATTTTTTTCTGCGAGAGGACCCGCATCACATTTGTCTTCTCCATAAAATTCACCTCATGAACTTTATTATATCATGGATAAATGCTCTTTATCCATTTTTTGTCATTTTAAAATATACGCTTCCTGATCTTCCGTGCCGAGGTTTTTTACAACAGCTGTGAAGAACAGCGTCTTATATACCAGCCTGTCTCCGTACTGCGAGTCATAAATCGTTTCGTAGCGGAATCGGGGAGCCTGATCAAATTGAGTCACTGCCATATAGTCCGATATGGTAAAGGTCCCCAGCAGCAGTATGATGCAGCCGAGGATCACCAGAAGCCTTCTGCCTCGCTTCTGTATGACGGGCTTTATTTTCAGATATATACCGATCAGTAAAAATATGCTCCCAAGCAGTGCATAGTTCCCTCCCCAGCTGCTGTCGCTTGGAAACATCACCAGTGCAGATATGATGATAAATGTTCCGAATGCGGAGAGAAGATTTCCTGTTATACCTAAAATACTTCTTTTGACAGCATTCTTGCTGTATTCTGCCATCGCTACGGCAGTTTCTTTTGTTTCCTTATCCATTTTCTCGCTTTTCCTTTCGCCGTTTATTATCTCCGGTATGCTGACGTCATAGAGTTCGGCTATCTCCACCAGCATGCTGATATCAGGCATATTGCTTCCGGTCTCCCATCTCGATACCGTTCTGTTGGAGACGTTGAGTTTTTCGGCCAGGCTCTCCTGAGTCATGTTTTTTTCTTTTCGTAATTCTTTAAGAAATGATCCTATTTTGATCTGATCCATCAGGCCGACCTCCTTTCTATGCCCATATGTTACCGTCTGCCTGATCTTTTTAACACGACACAATGCGAGAAATGCCGTATCTTTTCATTTAGACAAACTTGTCCACA
>CACZGZ010000080.1:1103-7864 GCA_902780845.1 uncultured Eubacteriales bacterium | reverse complement strand
CGTGAGGAGCAGGCAGCTGAACTGGGACTTAAGGCAGGGACCGACGTATACGGGGGAGGCGGAGACGCTTCTCTTATCGGTATCGGTGCCGGAAGCGTGAAGACCGGAGACACTCACATCTACTGCGGTACATCCGGCTGGGTAAGCACGGTAGTCGAAAAGCAGATAGTGGATCCTGTGTCCATGATAGCTTCCATAGTCGGAGCTCAGCCCGGCAGGTTCAATTATTTTGCGGAGATGGAGACTGCGGGAAAGTCCCTGGAGTGGGTGAAGGATCACCTGGCTCTGGATGAGATCGGCGTCTACCTGGAGAAGAAGGATATAACGGGAAGCAAGGAGAAGGTGTATACCAGCCTCTATGAATACATGACCGAGGTCATCAACAGCTGTCCTCCGGGAGCAGGCGGAGTCATATTCACGCCATGGCTTCACGGAAACCGCTGTCCTTTCGAGGACCACAACGCTGCCGGAATGTTCTTCAATATCTCCCTGGATACCGGAAAGACCGAAATGATCCGCGCGGTGACGGAGGGAGTCTGCTTCCACTTAAGATGGATGCTGGAATGCGAGAAGAGGCTGGTGAAGACTTCCAGGGTTATCCGCTTCGTAGGAGGCGGTGCGCTGAGCGAAGCCACCTGCCAGATACTTGCGGACGTGATCGGACGCCCTGTGGAGACTGTAGAAAGCCCTCAGAACGTGGGATCTGCCGGCGCAGCCCTCACTGCAGCGGTGGGAATGGGGCTTATCGGGTCTATTGACGATATAAAGAATATGGTAAACTCTGTGAAGACCTACTATCCTGACAAGGATAACAAGGCTGTTTACGACAGAAACTTCAAAGTTTTCAAGAGATTGTACACATCCAACAAGAAAAACTTTGAGATGCTGAACGGAAAGTAATAAGATACCAATATTGGGAGGGGTGTTTGAAAAAAAGAAGTGCCTGTGGAGGGCACTTCTTTTGTTTACTCTGTATAGTACTTGACGCCGTTCTGGTCCATGAACTCTTTAAGCACGTCCAGGTGCACCGCGTGTCCCACGTGGAGGAAGGGCTGGTTGTTTATCGTCTGCTGCCTTCCGTTAATGGTCATCTGCTCGTTTATCATGTCGAAGCCCAGGTGCAGGTGCTTGGTCAGGCTCTGCATGCCGTAGATCACGCCGTTCTCGTCGAAGAGCGGTCCGCCGCTCTGGCCGCGGAGTCCGGGGGTGGAGAGCTCGATACCGATGAGCTTTCCGTCCTTATTGGCAACGCCTCTGGTGTACATGCCGTCGATGGGGAACCTGGGGGTCACGGCTCTTCCGCTTGTCCAGATGATGTCGTCGTGATCCTGGTCGTAGCCGAAGTCGTTGAATTCAGGGAAGGGGAAGCCCAGTCTCACCAGGTAGTCGCCGGGACGGATCTTTGATGCGTCCTTTGCGAACACAGCGTGTCCGTGATAGATGGTCCTCTTGTAGTCTCTGAAGTGGAGAAGGGCCACGTCGTAATCCTCGGGGTGGACTTTGATGTCGATGGGGCCTGCGCCTTCGACGCAGTCCGGGAACTGGACCTTCATCTGGGCGAGTTTTTTGGGCCCGAGTTCGTACTTTTGTTCAAGGCCTCTGGAGAGGGCTTTTGCCTTGGGGGAGCCTGCGATCTCCGCCATGCTTGCCTTGAAGCCTGCGTAGCGCTGGTTGGCCTTGTCGGCTGCGATTATCTGGTTTGCAACGTGCTTGCAGGTGAGCGCCCAGCCTTCGTCGTTTACGAAGAACATGGTGGCGCAGCCCGGTGAGATCACGTTGTCCTTATATATCCTCGATATGAATTTGATGGGGCGGGTGAAGCCGCCTACTTTTTCGATTGCGTCTGCGAACATGGTTTTGCTCCTATCTTGATTTTAGTGCAAAAAAATTTTATCACAACAGCGTCCCGCAGTCAAACTGCTTGGACATGCGGGGGAAATTATGTTAAAATATACGCATATCAAAGACGAAAGGACCGCGCGATGGGTAACGCCAAATTTACGACAAACAGCCTGATGATCATAGTGATCATTTTCTCGGCCATACTGTTCTTTTTTACTATTACGATGGTGGAGATGGTGAATCCCTACGGTCAGAATGAATACATGAAGATCGAGGGGACGGATCTCGCGGTGAAGCACTCCAGCATCGATCCGAACGGTCTGTACCGGGGACCGGAGAGCACGGCTCAGCTGGTGCTCGAGGGGAACTTTGGAAACGACTGGGGAACGACGCTCTCCGGGACTGACCTTTATCTTAACGAGTACGCCATCACATCTCTCGGGCTCATCATTCCCGAGGTGGTAAAGGTGGATACGGAGACCCTGGAGAAGGAGGTCCTGTATAAGGATGCGATAATCAGGGGAAAGTGCGCCTCGGGCGAGATGGTGCTTCTCACGGGCTACGTGATGCCGACGAACTATCCTAAGACGAACTCGCTTTATAAGTTCTACACCATGTCGTCTGATGTGGATCTTGATGACACGGCGGTCACGGTGATCTTCATGGAGCCTGAGACGGGCGAGGTGGTCTTCAGCCTGGAGGACAAGGCATACGTGGAAAAGACCTTCCAGAAGAAATATGAGGACCGCACCCTTGATGAGATAAGAGGGGAGGCGGCAGCATGAACTTACTGAGCAGCAAAGTCGCCTTCGGGATCGATATAAGAAAAAAACTGAACGGCTCGGATCTCTACGTGAAGACTTTCCAGATCGCAGCCATGCTTCCGGTGCTCTACCTGATCACGGCATCGGGATATCTGGGATTGTTCGCTAAGGGCGGACCGCTGGCCTGGCTCTTCGAACTCGGCATGTCGGCTCTTCCGAGATGGATGGTCCTGGGACTGTCATACCTTTACAGGGCGACCTCAAGCGAGGTCATTGCGCTGTTCGCGATGCTCGTCATCGCTCTTTTCCTCGGCCTGTTTTCGAACAAAATATTCCGCGAGGACGAAGCCCGCGGTATCATGGCCCGCAAAGTCTTCATGGTGCTGATCGCCCTCGATCTGGTCCTGAGAGTACTGCCCTTTGGATTTAACATGGCTTTTGGCCTGCCCTTCGAGGTGATCGGATTCGCGGTCAGGCTTTTGTCGGTCGCGGCGCTGTATATGGACATAAAAGCACATAATACAAAAAAATAGATTCGGGAGGTATGTATGGAAAAAGTAAGAGTTAGTGACGAACTGTTTATCGGCTGCCCTGAGGGCTTCCACGTGATGAGTGAAGAGGAGCTTAAAGGCATGAACTTCATGGCTGAGGGGCCGGGGATCGCGATGAAGGATCCGGACAGACATATCCTGGTTTCAGTAGGTGTTCAGAAACTGAACGGATTCAGCGCCTTGATGCTCAACCAGAAGGAGCTGGTGAAGAACATGGAGAAGAGGATCGAACAGGCCCAGAAACCTTACGGATATCACGGAGCTGAATTCCTCACGAGGCAGGCGGGACCCGATACAGCAGACGGTGTGGGCTATGAATATACCGCGCAGGATGTTGGTATGTATTCGGAGTCTTTTGCGGTAAAGAAGGGAAAGAACGTCACTTACTACCACCTGTATGCGAGAAGTGCGAACAAAGAAGAGAGCCTTAAGATCTGGGAAGAGATCCTGGGCTCTGTGGAAGTTAAATAAAAAGCAAGAGAGGGCGCTTGGCCCTCTCTTTTCTTATGTGTATCGCAGGGGCAAGTGTTTGCCTGCCATGCGACTTTAGACCTGTGATTCCGCGCGGGTCTAGTCTTCCTTGACCATGCGGATGGCGATCCTGTTCTCGGGATCCTCGATGCCGTTCTCGCGAAGTGCTTTGGAGCAGGCTTCGATGACGTTGAAATAGGTATCCCAGTACTTGGAGGATTCGCACCATGCTCTGGTCTGGAAGATGTAGGTGTCGTCGTCCACGTCCACGAGCCTTGCGAAAGGTGCGGGATCGGCGAGAACGCCTTCTGCGGAAGCTTCGGCGTCGATCAGGATCTTCTTTACGACCTCGCAGTCGATGTCGTTTGTGATCTTGTAGTTGATGTCGACTCTTCTGGTCTCCTCGGATGAGTAGTTGGTTACTACCGCGTTCATCAGGCTTCCGTTGGGAACGGTGATCCTTTTGTTATCGGTGGTGACGATGGTGGTGTAGAGGAGATTGATGTCCTTGACTACGCCGGTACCGCCTGCTGCGTCCACGAAGTCGCCTACCTTGAAGGGTTTTGTGATGAGGATCATGACGCCGCCTGCTACGTTACTGAGGGCTCCCTGAAGTGCAAGGCCGATTGCCAGTCCGCAGGATGCGAGGACAGCGATAACGCTTGACATTGGCACGCCCAGGATCTGGATGATGCTCAGGATCAGGATCACGTAGAGCAGGATGTTGATGAATTTTTTGAACAGGCTGCTGACCGTGGGATCGAGGCTGGTCTTGTCGATAGCCTTGGCAGCTACGTGATTGAGACGGCCGATGATGATGCGTCCCACGATGAGGACCACAATGGCAAGGAGTATTTTGCCGCCGTAGGTGGTGGCCATTTCTATTATGGTTTTAGTGAGATCTTCCATTTTAAACCTCCTGTATATGTGAATAAACGAACTGATAATTTCTTACACTGATATTTTACTACCGGAAAGCATGGTTTGTCTACACAAACAAAGTCTTAACATTTATCAAATTGAAATAATTGCCAATTTTTGGTATATTTATTTTAGATAGAAAGGAGGTACGCCGATGAACACTAAAGCGGTAATCAAGGGCAAAAAATTCAAAAAATACTGGTACGAAGATATCCGCGAGATAGTGACGCTGAAGGACATGCTTAAGGGCAGTGCCGAACTTTACTGGAGCAACCCCGCCTTCTGGGTGAAGGAGAAGAGGGGAGCCGAGTACAAGGCGGTGAACTACGGACTCCTTCAGCACGACGTGAACGCGCTTGGAACGAAGCTGGTCAATATGGGACTCAAGGGCAACCGGATCGCCGTAATGGGCCAGGGCTGCTACGAGTGGATCGTGTCGTACCTTTCAGTTATAAACGGTACGGGAGTCGTGGTGCCCATCGATAAGGAACTGACGGGCGCTGAGATAGGAAATCTCATGAAGGCAGGCGGCTGCGATACGATCTTTTGTACAAGAAACGAGTGCAAAAAACTCCGCGGCATTCCCGAAGTTCGCCGCCTGATAGTGATGGACTTCTACGGGGACAGGACTGACCCTTCAGTCGAGCCTGAGCCGACAGAACTTCTGGAGGCGGATCCGGGAGTCGAGGTATACAGCTGGAGGAAGCTTCTTTTGGAAGGCGAGCGCTTGCTGGAACAGGGTGAGCGCGGCTTCATGGAGGCTGAGATAGACCCGGATAAGATGGCGGTCATTCTTTTCACGTCGGGAACGACGGGAAATCCCAAGGGCGTCATGCTGAGCCACAGGAACATCACGTCGAACATCATGGACGTCTGCAGGATCTGTCAGGTCTACGAGTCGGACAAGACCCTGTCCATACTTCCGATACATCATACTTATGAATGCACCCTCGGGATGCTGCTGGTAATCTACAGAGGAGCCAGCACAGCCTTCTCTGAGGGCATGAAATACATAACGCAGAACATGAAGGAGGCCCAAAACACCTTCATCATCGTGGTGCCCAGAGTACTGGAGATGGTCTACAGCAGCATCCTTAAGGGCGTTGAGAAACAGGGTAAGCAAAAGGCTTTCGCTGCGCTACTCAAGGTAAACAAAGGACTTCGCAGGGCAGGCATAAACGTGAGCCGGACGCTGTTCGGTACCGTGCTTAACGCTCTCGGCGGCAAGCGCAGGGTAGGCATCACAGGAGCTGCAGCCCTCAATCCGGATATCTTAAGAGCCTTCGAGGAGTTCGGTATCACCGTGCTTCAGGGATACGGCATGACTGAGTGCACGCCGCTTATAGCGGGTACCCCGTGAAGCGCTCCGAAGGAGAGGTATCTCAAAGCGGGCTCCGTCGGAACTGTAGTAGACAGCGGCGAAGTTAAGATCGTGGATCAGGACGAGTACGGAATAGGTGAGATCCTGTTCAAGGGACCGAACGTGATGCTGGGTTACTACGACATGCCTGAGGAGACTGCCAGGGTCATCGAACCCGACGGCTTCATGCATACGGGAGACCTTGGATATGCGGATAAGGACGGCTGGCTCTACTTAACCGGCCGCAAAAAGAACGTCATCGTAACCAAGACAGGAGAGAACGTTTACCCCGAAGAGATAGAGGATATCATAAGCGGATATGCTGCTATAGATGAGTGCATGGTATTTCCGTATCATGATAACGGCGAGGAGACAGTGGCGATCCAGATCCTGCCAGTGAAAGAGGTGGTGGAGACCAGACTGGGACACGAGGCATCTGAAGAGGATCTGGACAAATACTTTACGGATCTCGTAAAGGAATTCAATCAGAGACTTGCACCGTACAAGAGGATAAAGCACGTGTTCGTGAGAAAGCAGGACTTCGTCCGCACTACCACGAGAAAGATCCGCCGTCAGGATAACCCGGTGAGCGCGGAGACGGTGATAGGGTTTGAAGAGTAATATATTATTAATGGCACCCTTTAAGGGTGCCATCGCTTATTGTAGCAGGGGGAATATTGGAGCGACTTCCTACTCAGAGTATCATCGCGGGCTGTAGTAGGAGAAATATTGGAGCGACTTCCTACTCAAAGTGTTATCGGGGTCTGTAGTAGGAAAATATGAGCAGCGTACTTCCTACTAAAACATGCATCGTTATTCCCAGTAGGAAAAACAGCTAAAAACCTTCCTACT
>CACZGZ010000080.1:0-995 GCA_902780845.1 uncultured Eubacteriales bacterium | reverse complement strand
GTTATCGGGGTCTGTAGTAGGAAAATATGAGCAGCGTACTTCCTACTAAAACATGCATCGTTATTCCCAGTAGGAAAAACAGCTAAAAACCTTCCTACTAAAAAGTGCAAAGGTATTCCCAGTAGGAGGAACAGCTAAAAATCTTCCTACTGAGGAAGCAATAAAGGCGCTGAGTAGGATCTCAAATACGGTATAATAATACGATGATAAAGTGATCAGAGAATTGAATTATATAAATCAAAAAGACAGCATCCGAGTGAGGTGCTGTCTATTTTTTGCGAAGAATTGGATACGAAGTGTAAAAAAATGTTAAACACTATTGAATAATGATGTCCGACACGACCTGCGTGTTTTGTTCTATGGGGGACTCAGCCGCGATCGCTGATGATCCTGATGAACTCCTTCATCAAAGGATCCAGCCAGCGGTCTTTGGAGCAAATGATGTGGGCCATGAGGCCGATCTCGCGGTCGGAAACAATAACTTTCCCAACGGCCGGCCTCTGATCCGTCAGAGACCGGCTCTTCCTTTTTTGTGGGGGGTGGCTTGGCTGGAGGGCGGTTTACGCGCAGAATTTCGGTTTTCGTAGAAAATACGCGTAAAGTATCTATGTCCATTACGCGTACAAACCCGCTTTTCGCAAAAGGTACGCGTAAGCGTTCGACATTTTTTACGCGTAGAATTGTGGTTTTCTCGGAGAAGACGCGTAAAGTGTCTTCATCCATTACGCGTATAAACTCGCTTCTCGCAAAAAATATGCGTAAAATATTGATTTCTTTTACGCGTACAAACCTCCATTTTGTAAATAATACGCGTAAACCACTTTGTTTTTTTACGCGTAAAAAAGGCATGTACTGGAAAAGGACGCGTAATCAAGATACAGGGAAGATAATTAAGCGAAGTTTTTTGCGAAAAACATACTTGACACGGTGTCAGAATAGGAATATAATCTGGTCGTAAAGCATTTTGACACGGTGTCAGAATGCGCAAAAACCGA
>CACZGZ010000079.1 GCA_902780845.1 uncultured Eubacteriales bacterium | reverse complement strand
TCGATCACGTACCACTTGGAAGTATCCAGTCCTTCATAGGCGACGGTATCTACCAGGATCGTCTTCTCGCCTGTCACTACTTCCTTCTTTCCGAATTCATCGGCAAGAGTGGTTCCGATGAAAGGCTTCTGAACAGGAGTCTGAGATACATCTTCCTTAGGTTCAAGTGGTTTGGTCTCTTCAGGGTTCTTGGAATCTGGATAAATCACATTCTCGCATTTTGCGGTATTGATATATCCGTCCTTGTCATCAGTCTCATTGAATTGATAGATAAGGTTCGTGTCCTTACCTTTGGAATCCTTGGAGTCAGAGTCGTACTTGTCATTTGCAAGATATTCAGCTGCCTCATCCTTAACTGCAACTGTGAATGTGACCACTGCTGCAGCTTCCGGATCAAGAGTGATGTTTGCATTATGCTCATCACCTTCATTGTTCCAGGCACCGTTACCATTGATCTTCACAGATTTGACAACGGGCTCAGTGAAGTATTCGGGATTCTCAGTGAACTGATCGGTCACATCCATGGTAAGAACAATGTTTCCTGTATTCTCTACATGGACATCGTAATTAACTTCATCCAGAGCATGGAATCCGAACTCATCGCCCTTCTTGGGTGCCTTGGTGGTTCTTACCTTGTACATCTCATATCCGGGTTCAAGCTTCTCCCATGTCACTGTCTGGAACTCGTCATCGATATCCTCATGTCTAGCAACGATATGACCGTCAGCATCATATACGGACTCGAATACTACCGTATCCATGTCATACATGTTGGATCCGTCAAATACGAACTTCACCTTGACCTTGCCATTGGATCTTCCTGCTTTGAAAGTTGTCTCAGCAGCCACATCGTTTCCATTCGCATCCCTGACAACTTCACCTGTGACCTTATCGATGAGTTTGCCTTTTACGGTATAAGTCTCTCCGCGCTTAAGGTTGGTATACTCAACTACATCAATGAGAGTAATTTCGGAGCTTGCCTTCACGTCGGAGTTCTTTCCATTGACCGTTGCAGTAGTTACGATTTCAGGAGCATCGTCAGTGATGGTCTCAAGATCAACAAATCCGGTTCTGCTCTTCTCATCAACTGTGAAAATAAACTTCTGGAGGATATATCCTTCGTTTCTCTCGCAGGGCATCTCTTCCAGGATATATGTGTCATAAGGAAGAGCTCCCACTGTTGGATCAGGCTCAGCCTTGGTTCCGAACTCTCCTGTTCCGAACCAGACTCCCATCCTGATGTCGGAATATCTTTCCTCTATCATGGAGTTGGTGATCTCTGCTGCTTCAAGTAGATCATCAAAAGGATTGATCTTTCTTGCTGTATCAGCTGCCTCATCCTCATCCAGTTCATCAGCAGGTCTTCTGTCCTTGGTGGAGAAGAAGCCGTTCCTATCAGTTACAACTACGTGAGTCTCACCGTTAGTGACACTGATGATCTTGAAAGGCACATAGGAGAATCTTTCAGATGTGGAATCGGCGATCTTTGTTCCCTGTACATCCGAACGATATACATAGTCGTCGAAAGCAAAGATCTCATTCATTCCCTTGACCAGTTCCTGTACTTCATCCGTGTAGGAGTAGATCCTTCCGTCCTCACGGACTTCAAACATATGCTCAGTCCTATCGGTTCTCTGATAGGAATCATTGGTCTTTGATTCTCTGATGGTGTAAGTTCCGTAAGGCAGATCATCTGCAAGTGTTTCTGCAGTATAAGCCTTGAGATCCTCGTTCCAGTGAACCGTGATGGAACCGACATCCTCACCGGGCATCACTCTCTTGATCTTGCCTGCTTCAAAGAGATCAAGTTTTGAAGCTAAGGTCTTCCAGTCAACTGTCTCATCGGATCCGATGTCAGACCTGACGATGACATCATGGTCGGATACATTCTTGATGGTCATTACGATCCCTTCAAGAGTTGCTCCGCCCTGGGCCTCGGATGTTACGAGTTCCTTATCTCGCTTAACGATCTGTACTCCGGATCTGATTACGGCTTCTCTTCCCGGATCTTCCGTCAGGTCTATGATCTGACCGTCCTCTCTGATCTCAAAGGTTTTCTCCCATTCAGTATTGAGAAGGTATCCTTCAGATGGCTTTGTCTCCTTGACGCTATAGGTTCCGTAAGGTAGTGCATCCTTTGCTGATTCAGCCTTGCCGTTTGCATCGGTAGTTATCACCAGCACGTCTTCACCGGGAGCAAAGACATTGCCGTTCACTACGACTTTTCCGGCAGACTTGTTGATGATAGTGAACTCCGCACCTTCAAGTGTTGCATCGCCCTGGTAGTAGGGATCACCGGTGTCGTTATCGATCTTCTGGATCTTAACTCCGCCACGCTGTACGGCTTCTTTTGTAGGGCTGGAAGCAAGTTCAACTGTTGTGTTATGGCTTCTTACCTCCACGATTTCTTCCCACTTGGTATTAAGGAGATACCCATTGGAAGGAACGGTTTCCTTGATGGAGTAAGTACCGTAAGGAAGAACCACTCCCGTCTCTGCTGCTCCATCAGCATCAGTCGTAAGAGTCATTACGACATCATTGGGCTGGTATTCAATACCGTTCACGATGACAGATTCATCAGACTTATTTGTCACGGTGAATTCGGCTCCTTCAAGTGTTGCGTCACCCTGTGCCTCAGCTGCTTCCAGATCATTGTCGATCTTGAAGATCTTGATTCCACCGAGTTTGACTGAATCATCGACTTTTTCACCTGTGAGATCGATCACCTGACCGTCTTCTCTGATCTCGAAGGTCTGTTCCCAGGTCTCGTTCAGGAGATATCCTGTAGGAGCCTTGGTCTCTCTTACAGTATATGTTCCATAAGGGAGCACATTATCAGACTGTGCCATGCCATTCTCGTCTGTAGTGATCGTGAGCACGGTCTTTCCTTCTCCGTATTCCTTCCCGCCAACCAAGACGGAGCTCTTAGATCTGTTGATTAGGGAGAATTCTGCTCCGGCTAATGTTGCGTCACCCTGAGGCACGTTGAGTGCTCTTGTATGGTCGACCTTCGCAACCTTGACAGATCCTCTCATTATGGTCTCTGTCGATTCTCCGGTGTTATATGCCTTGGTGTAAGGCTTATCGGTACCGTCCTCAGTAACTGTTACTACGATCCTTGAATCGTCGATCAGGTATCCTTTGGATGCCTTTACCTCAGTGATCACATATACGCCCAGAGGGAAGACTACATTGCCGTCAGCATCTTTATAGAGAGCAGAGCTTTCATATCCGCTTGCCTTCTTCGGATCCGATCCGCTGATTTCACCTTTTTCGTTGGTCTCGAAATACCAGATGTCTTTAGGGTTATCTATGCCGTTACTTGATCTTACAGGGAGGGCAGGATCAGATTCAAGGTCATAGTATTCGACCTTGTAGACAGCCCCTTTAAGGGAAGCATCACCTTCGCCATGGTCATGGTTGTATCCATCGCCTCTCTTTTCAAGAATGATATTGATCTTGGCAGTGATTGGTGTTTCCTTGGGCTTGAAGGTTGTTTCTTCCTCAGACTCTATCTTGACGGTGTAGGTCTCATCATCCTTTGCATAGCCCCAGGGAGCATTTGTCTCTTTCACGGTGTAAGTTCCTTCTGCTAGTTCGATCTCATCACTGTTTCCGTATGCGTCAGTGGTAAGAGTACCTGCAACTTCTCCATCACTGTCATAAACAGTGTACTCTGCTCCGTAGAAGTCGTACATACCGTTGTCATCTGAGATCTTGGTTAGATTACTGGACTTCTTCATGCTGAGACTTCCTGGCGCTTCAAGATACCCGACGATAACGTCCTGTGCATATTCCTGATAGCTGATGAACACCTTGAAGTTATCAGGCACTGCATCATCCTTTGAAGAGTCGCTCTTCCAGAGAGCATCTCCCATGGCCTTGGCACTGGTCCAGAGTTCTCCCAGATCTGATGCCTTGGTGCCATTAAATGTATCCAGATCAGACGGTCTCTTTTCGTAAACATATGACATGGCAAGATGTGCTACCGCCCAGTCATGAATGAAGTTTCCGTTGTAGTATGAAGCTCCCTGGATATTTTTCACGTTATTTTCATAACCAGGGTATGAAGGCGAATAGTAGACTATGTTTCTCAAGGCGTTCCATTTACCCGTTTCGTTCTCGTCTGTAACCACCTTGTCTACTGTCATCTTACCCACAACAGGCGATACTTTTGCCGGCTGTACACAATATGCGTATCTGGTTCCGATACTATCATCCAGGTCGGTTTTTCTGGTGTTTGAATAGCCGCCATCGCCTGGGCCGTATTCGATCCTGCCTCCGTCTGATGTGTAGTATGTGCTCCCTTTCTTGCCGCTGAAAGCAGCGGCTGTGTCGGTCATGAACGGAAGCATCGAAGTCAGGATCATGATCGTGATCAAAGCGATCACCAATGGTTTGTTTCTTCTTCGTTCAAAATACATTTCTTGTCCTTTCCGGCAAAAGAAAAAAGCGCATAGAGTAATATATCTATACGCTTATTTTGCCTTGATTATTTAGTTAGATTTTTTCTCTTCGGTTAGCTATACTGATAGCTGAAAGAGGGGTTACAGGGGAGGAAACAAAAGATTCACCTCACTGGGTCATTTCTCAGCTTCTCCAGATACTTGCCATAGTACTCCATAGCAGCAGCTACATAATCCTCTCTCCTCGATACTGGCAGATTCGCCGGAAAAAGATCCTTGAATCTATCAGCATGAAGGACGAATTTCTCCTTCTGGTTTGGCTTCTCCTCCAGCATGATTGCTTCAATGGATTCTGGAGTAAGTTTACCGTTGTTATACAGCTTTCGCATACGAATAGTCTGAGCATGGCTGGGAGTACACTGCTCCATCTCGATCTGCTCTAATAGTTCATGCTGGAGATCTTTAGGAATATATGAAATCTCTACTGCAGGTCTCAAAGCCATCTGCCCCTCATCGACCATGTCCAAAAGTTCGGGGATAAGTTCGGTTAGGCGGATGTATCTTTTTATTTGAGTTGTGCTTTCATTCACCTCCTGAGATAGTTCAACATTTGATCTTAAATGCGGTCCCAGTGGGTCCGCATTTTTATCTGGTCTCCCCGGCAATCTTTTCATTGCCTCAAGTCTCATTTTATATGCAAACGCCTTCTCGCTTGGTAGTATAGTCGTCCTTTGGAAGTTCGATTCCACCATAAATATCGTAGCTTCATCCCTGGACATATCCGTTACCTCGCATCGCAATTTGTCGATACCAGCCAGTTCGCATGCTCTCATCCTGCGATGCCCGGAAAGCAGCTCGTATCGTCCATCTTCTTTCTCACGGACTGTAGCCGGAGTGAGTACTCCATGTGTCTTTACCGATTCCACCAGATTCATCATGTCTTCATCGTCCTTCACCTTGAAAGGATGATTTGGAAATGGATCTATCTGATCAAGCGGTATTTCAAATATCTTCTTTAGATGCGCCTCGTCTCTCTCCTTCTGTGACGAAAACAGCTCATCTAGCGATGGAAGCCTGATCTCGTTCTCTCTGTCTTTCGGCATACCTCATCACCTCCCTCGTTAGCTGCTCATATGCTACTGCCGGCTTACTGGAACTGTCGTATGAAAATATACTCTTTCCGGCCTTTCCAGCTTCAGCTGCCTTTACTGCCATCGGGATCTCAGAATCAAATATCTTAATGGTCATTCCGTAATTGGTCCTGATAGCGTCGATAACATCCTTTGCAAGATTCGTTCTGTTATCAACCAATGTCATAAGAATGCCACCAATTTTTAAATCCTTATTGGTATGGCTCTGGACCAAGTCAATGCTTCTCATGAGCTGAGTCATGCCTTTAAGCGGAAGATACTGAGCCTGAACGGGTATTATGACCTCGTTGGCTGCAGTAAGCGCATTCACAGTAAGCATTCCTAGAGAAGGCATGCAGTCGATTATGATATAGTCGTAATCTTTTTTCACAGGGCTGATAATGCTATCCAGTACGGACTCTCTGTTCATGGCGTTCACCAATCTGGTCTCCATCGAAGAAAGGTACAAGTTTGATGGAATGAGATCCATTCCTTCATCCAGATGGATTATAGTATTTTCAATGTGAGGTCTATGCCCCTTAAGCTGGATATACATGAGAGAACCCAAAGTGTCTCTCAGATTTTCTCCGTCAACTCCAATGCTTGTACTGAGATCTCCTTGGGGATCCGCATCTACAAGGAGTACTCTTCTTTTTGCCCTCGCAAGACCAGCACCCAGATTCAAAGCTGTGGTAGTTTTACCTACTCCTCCTTTCTGATTGCAGATAGCAATAACTTCGCAGTTATTCATAATCATCCTCCTCATCATCAAGCCAATCATCCCCAAAATTCCAGTCTTCTGCTACATTATCTCTAAAAAGGTCCATGAAAATATCATAAATATCTTTGTTATGCATTTTGCATAGATCCAGGATCTCAAGTGGATGTCCCTCTTCTTCCATATCTCCTATAGAGAACAGGAGTTTAAGTACATGAACTGCATCCTTAGCTTTTAACTCATCAAGGGTATATGCTATTCCAAGCACAGTTTCCCGATCGAAACTAAGCATAAGTCTATAAAAGTTATCTGAAATCAATCCCGCTAAATATATTGCGATTTCTTTTGTGAGCTTTTCAACATCAGTCATCATATTCGTTTTCTTTTCCGTACTCATCTTTTTATCCTTTCTCCGGTACTCCCGGTAATAAAAATACTCCGCACAGTATATGCGGAGTGTTTCATAGCCCAGAGGCAGATTAAAGGTCATGACATAAAACGCATAAGGAGATCGTCCACCCTGTCAGTATAACGGTCTTCCTCTATAAGCTTGTTTTTCAGATCAACAAGTGCCATAACAATGATCTTGATCTCATCATACGTGAACTTAAATTTGTTACCGAAC
>CACZGZ010000078.1 GCA_902780845.1 uncultured Eubacteriales bacterium | reverse complement strand
TACAACAACATGCGCCCGCATTCTCACAACAATGGACTGCCGCCTGCAAAAGTCATAAAAGTCGGAACTCCTATTACAATTTAGATTGACCAGAACAGAAATAAGCCGAAAACAAGCAGAAAGCTATTTCCGGCTTATTATTTTGGCAAACTGAATATTAAAGATAAGCCGAAAACAAGAAAAAAGCCATTTCCGGCTTATTATTTTGGCAAACTGAATATTAAAGATAAGCCGAAAACAAGCAAAAACCATTTTCGGCTTATTATAAGGATACGAGTTTCGTAAAAGAGGTCTGCTTGACATGTTTCAGGCAGACCTTTATAATTTTAAAAAACGGGGAAACACTATGAAAAACAAGATGGGATTCGGGCTTCTGAGGCTCCCGGAAACGGAAGGAAAGCCCGATTGGAATAAAATATTTGCGCTTACTGACAGATACCTTGAACTGGGAGGTACGTATTTCGATACCTGCTATACGTATATGGACGGAGTAAGCGATATGGCAATAAAGAAGGCTCTTTCGGAGAGAAAGCCCAGGGATTCTTTCAGAGTGATTGAAAAGCTTCCGGGGTATTTTTGCAGTACATATGAGGACTGCCGGAAATATTTTGATGAAGAACTCAGGCGCACGGGTCTGGAATACTTTGACGTATTCATGCTTCACTGGCTGAACGGCGAAAACTATGAGATCGCTGAAAGGTGCGAGGAGTTCAGATTCCTTAAGGAAAAGAAGGAAGAAGGCACGGCGCTCAGGATCGGATTTTCATATCACGACAGCGCGGACCTTCTCGACAGGATACTCACTGCTCATCCCGAGATGGACGTGGTCCTTCTTCAGGTCAATTACCTCGACTGGGATACGGCGGGGATAGAGTCCAGAAGATGCTATGAGACCGCTGTAAAGCACGGAAAGAGAGTGTTCGTAATGGAACCGGTGAAGGGCGGGACTCTGGCAGATATCCCCCGTGAGGCGGAACAGATCCTCAGAGATATACATTCCGACTGGTCACCGGCAGACTGGGCGCTCCGCTTTGTTCAGTCGCTTCCCGGAGTGGAACTCTGCCTTAGCGGTATGAACGAACTGTCTCAGCTGGAGGCCAATATGAGATCTTTTGAGCCGCTCAGCGGTGATGAGACAGAGGCCCTGTTCAGGGCGAGGGATATAATAACGAAGAATACCGAGGTGCCATGCACGGGCTGCGGCTACTGCCTGGATCACTGTCCCATGGGGATACCCATCCCCGGTTACTTCAGGATGTATAATGAACTTAAGAGATATCCTGAGGATGACTGGAAGGTGCAGCCTGCATATGAGCAGCTGGCGGCTTCCCACGGCAGGGCGTCCGACTGTATCGGCTGCGGAAGCTGTGAGGAGCACTGTCCTCAGAGGATAGAAATATCCGAAAACATGAAAAGAGCGGCAGAGCTTTTGGAGAACTGAGCTATGATAACAGATGAAATAAGGGAAAGACTCTTTGCTTTAAGAGATGTGAAATACAGGGACTTTCAGATAAAGCTCATTCCGGGGAAGACCGCGGAAGACTCCATCGGGGTAAGGACACCGGAACTCAGGAAACTCGCAAAGGAATTCGCGAAGAGGGATGATATCGGAGAGTTTCTGATCGATCTTCCTCATAAGTTTTTCGACGAGGATCAGATCCACGCTTTCATCATCTCGGAGATAAAGGACTACAAAACATGCATGGCGGAAGTGTGCAGGTTCCTGCCCTATGTGGACAACTGGGCCACCTGCGACCAGATGTCGCCGAAGGTCTTTAAAAAACACAGGGAAGCCCTGGCGATACAGGCGGATAAATGGCTGGATTCACCTGATACCTACACTATCCGCTTCGGTATAAAGATGCTTATGGAGCACTTTCTGGACGGGGACTTCGATACGAAATATCCGGAGAGGATATCGGGCCTGAGGTCAGCAGAATACTATGTGAACATGATGATAGCATGGTATTTTGCGACGGCTCTTGCGAAGCAGTGGGATGCGATCGTTCCGTATATCGAAAATAAACGATTGGACGTATGGACACACAACAAGGCGATACAGAAATCCATAGAGAGTTACAGGATCACTCCTGAACAGAAGGCATATCTCAGGACCCTTAAGATAAAGAAATAATGGAGGAGGAAATATGGAACTGTTTTTCAAGAAGATAAAGCTCACAGTGCTTGATAAATATGAAGTGACGGACGAAAAAGGCAATCTGGTCTATGATATCAGAGGACAGCTGATCTCCTCCGGAGACCATTTCAGGATCAATGACGCTTCCGGAAGGGAAGTGGCCTCAGTGCATAAGAAAAAACTTTCCATAAGGGACAAGTATGTGATCAATACGGCTGCAGGCGTAAGCACCGATGTTTTCAGGATAGACACCATCAGAAAGATGCCTGAATACAGGGCCAAGCAGATAGGCTGGACCCTCAAGGGTGACTTCAGCAGAAAAAGCCTGAGGATCACAGAGGGCCTCCACACAATAGCGGAGATCAGGCCCAAACTTCTTTCTTTCAAAGAGAACCTCAGAATAGACGTAAAAAAGGAAGGTCATGAGCTTCTGGCAGTCGCCCTTCTTCTCACAGGCGAAGCCGATATGGCGGCAAAGCCTGAAAACGCCGAAACGAAGTAAAGCATATAATTGATATCAAAGGGACGTTGTGCTATAATTTTATAGTTAAATGTTCCTTATTTTATTGAAAGAAGAAACGAATAATGAAATTAAGATTTTATTTAGCTCTTATAATCGCGAAACTGTCCATACCGGCCCTTAAGATCACCGGGCATAACGCTACGGATTTCCCGGGAGCACTGGCTCTGAAGATCTGTCCGGAATTTCTCAGGTACGTGGCAAAACCGGAGAAGATCATCGCGGTAACGGGTACCAACGGAAAGACCAGTACTGCTAACCTTACGATCGACATGCTTAAGGAGTTCGGAGTAGAGACCCTGAACAACAAGCGCGGATCGAACATAAACAGCGGAATATCTTCGGCGCTCCTGAACGGCGTCAATCTCTTCAACAAAGAAAAATACCACACGGCCGTTCTGGAGATGGACGAGAGATCCGCAGCAAGGCTTTTCCCTTACGTCAAGCCTGACATAATGATCGTGAACAACCTTTCCAGGGATTCCATAATGAGAAACGCTCACCCGGAGTACATCAGATGGCTCCTGGAGAAGTACGTTCCCAAGACCACGAAGCTGGTGCTGAATGCAGACGACCTCATGTCCTGCTATATGCTCCCCGAGAACGAAAGGGTATACTTCGGAATAGAGAAACTGCCTACAGATACGGTTAAATGCCACAACCTGATAGACGATCTTCAGATCTGCCCGAAGTGCGACAATAAACTGAAATACGAGTACAGAAGATACAGCAATATCGGTAAGGCTCACTGCGTGAACTGCGGTTTCGGCTCACCTGAACCGGATTATTCCGTAGGCGATGTGGACTACGACAATATGACATTCACATACAGAGGGCCGGGCTTCGAGGAAAAACTTCCTCTCATAGATGACAGGCTCGTAAACCTCTATAACGAGACCGCCCTCATAACGCTTCTCCTTCAGCTGGGCTACTCCATAGAAGAGATCAAAGAACAGCTTTCCAAGGTAGAGGTTACCAAGTCCAGATTCAACTATGAGACTGTCGGAAGCATGAGGGTATACAACGTTCTCGGAAAGGGCCTGAACGCCTTCGCTGAATCCAGGGTCTACGAGACCATAGTGGATCAGCCCGGTGACAAGGAACTCATCATGCTGATAAACGACCTGAGCCTTGCAGCTCACTGGTCCGAGAACATCAGCTGGATCTACGATACGGATTTCGAAACCCTTAACGTGGATTCCATCAAGAAGATAGTTGTATTCGGCGACCGCGGACTGGATTATCGCCTGAGAATGCTCTTCGCGGGCATTCCCGAAGAAAAGATAGTCCATGTAAACAAGGCAGAAGACGCCATCAGGCAGGTGGATATTTTGCCGAACATGAATTACTACGTGCTCTACGGAGCAGATCCGGGATCATTTGCACTCGGAAACAAGCAGGCAAAGACTCTGGTTTCGATCCTGAAAGAGAAGTCGGGGGAAACGCTTCCTCCTGAAGAAACAGAGCCTGCAGCCGTAAACGGAGAGGAGGCGGAAGCATGAAAATAGAGATACTCTATCCCGAGATCGCCAATCTCTTCGGAGACCTGGCCAACATCAAGTACATCAAATCCTCCATCCCCGACTGCAAAGTCATCGGAACAGATCTGAGCACCAAACCGAGATTCCTCACCGAAAAGGATGTGGATCTGGTTTACATGGGCACCATGACGGAGAACTCACAGATCGTAGCCATGGAGCACCTTGAACCGTATAAGGATGAGATAAAGACAGCCATCGAAACAGGGCAGCGCTTCCTCATGACGGGAAATGCCTTTGAGATATTCTGCAAAGACATAACGGATCTGGACGATCTTCCGGTGGACCGCTTCCCTGAGAGGGTGGACGTGGAGAACAAGGTCACCAGATGTCTTGGGATCTTCGACATCAACGTGAAGAGAGCTGTGATGCACAGGCTGAATTCCCTCTATATGGGAAAATTCGGAGACCTGGACGTGGTAGGCTTCAAGAGCGTTTTCACCTATGCTGAGCCGAGGGCCATCATCCCTCCCATGTTTGAGACGGTGAAGGGACCCGGACTGGACAAGACTTCCATGGGCGAGGGCATCAGGTACAAGAACTTCATGGCGACATACCTCACAGGACCCCTTCTGGTGCTGAACCCGAAGCTTATGATAAGGCTTCTCATCGACTGCGGTGAGACTCATATAGAGCCTCCTCACTACGCGGCAGCCATGGCGGCGTACGAGCAGAGACTGGAGGAGTTCAGAAGAGATAAACTCAACTATATTTTCTGATCGGATAAGACAGACACGATACGGCAGCAGGTGACGAAAACACAGGCTGCCGTTTTTTTTTCATGAGACAAAGCATGTACAGTGCTGTGTCTCTTTTGTGCCTTTTATAATACCTGAGATAATATATATTAATAAAAGTGCTAAAAATGCATTTTGTAAGCAGTTGCATGAACCGGCTGGAACTGTGAAATGCATTTGCGTGTTTAGGAGGGTAAGATGGTTAATGGAGAAGAAGGTAAGAAAGCACCGGTATTAAGCTTTCAGACCTTTGGGAATTTTGAATGTTTTATCGATGGTCAGCCGGTAAAATTCAAGTACAATAAAACAAAGGAAATGCTGGCTTATCTCGTGGACAGGAAAGGAGCAATGTGCACCAACGGAGAACTGATGAGCATTCTCTGGTCGGAGGATTCTGAAAAGAAGAAATCATATCTGAAGAATCTGAAGGCAGACCTGACTAAAACGATGGCCGGGGCCGGTCTGGAAGGCGTGCTCGTGAAGTTCAGGGGAGCCATAGGTATCGCTCCCGATAAGGTGAACTGCGATTACTACGATCTCCTCAATGGAAAAGAATCCATGATGGGATCGTATTGGGGAGAATATATGAGCCAGTATGGATGGAGCGAACTGACCCATGCGTATCTGGAGAATTATTACGACATGAAGAGAAAAGAGAGTAAGGGCTGAGCCGGTCAGACCTGTAGTGGAAAGAAAAAACCTCCTTTGAAAAAAGGAGGTTTTTATATTTGCCTGAATGTTTTACATGAGAGGAGCCAGAACTTTCATGATCGCTCCGCTTATCTTGTATGTTATCTTTTCATTCTTTATGGTCTCAGGCGTCACCTTCCTGCACTTGGAAAGGGTCTCGTCGAAGTCCTTTTCGATATCGGATATGCAGGAAGTCTTATACATGTAGGTCGCGCACTCGAAGTGATGATAGAGGCTTCGGTAGTCCAGATTTATTGTACCTACCACTGCTTTTTCATAGTCAGAGACGAAGACCTTGGCGTGTACAAAGCCCGGTGTATACTCGTATATTTCCACTCCTGAACTTATCAGTGATTTATAGTGGGTCTTGGCCAGAGAATAGGCCAGCTTCTTATCCGGTATTCCCGGAAGGATGATCTTTACGTCCACGCCCCTCTGCGCAGCGTATCTAAGAGCTCTCTCAAGTTCATTGTCCAGGATGAGATAGGGGGTCATGATATGGACGTGGTCACGGGCTCTGTAAAGGATATCCATGTACACGTTTTCGCCCACCTTGTCCCCGTCCAGAGGACAGTCGCAGTAAGGGATAACATATCCGTCGGATCCGGCTTCTCCGGTAAAGTCGCACTCATCCCATGAAGGGTTTTCTTCCGTGAGGTTCCACATCTGAAGGAACATTAAGGTGAAGCTTCTCACGGCGCTTCCGCGGAGCATGACCGCTGTGTCCTTCCAGTGACCGAAGCGCACCTCGCGGTTTATATACTCGTCTGCCAGGTTTACTCCTCCGTTAAAGGCGGTCTTGCCGTCGATCACCAGGATCTTTCTGTGGTCGCGGTAGTTATAGTGGGTCGAAAGGAAAGGCGTGATGGGCGAGAAGGGCTTGCACTTGATGCCGAGCTTGGCGAGGCGCTTGGGATAGTCTGCGGTGAGAGTGGATATCTCGCACATGCCGTCGTACATAACGCGTACGTCCACGCCCTGGGCGGCCTTGTCGGCAAGGATCTTCAGTATGCTTCCCCACATATAGCCTTCGCCGATGATGAAGTATTCAAGGAAGATGAATTTCTCTGCTTTTTTAAGCTCCTCCAGCATGGCGGCGAACTTGGCTTCTCCCGAAGAGAAGAAAGTGGTCTCGGTCTTCTCGTATACCGGGAAGCACCCGCTTCTGTTCATATACCGGCAGAGGTCATCGGTACCCGATTCGATGAGCTCGGGCTTTTTTAACGTCTCCTCATCCTGAGGGAGCCTGTCCTTCGTAAGCCTTATCATTTCAGCTGCTCTTGCTTTTACCAGGCCGTGACCTATGTCCCTTTGGGTGAACCAGAGGAAAATGGTGGCGGGTACAGGGGCGAGCATTATAAGAAACAGCCAGGTGAGCTTGGCCGTTGCGTCCATCGCGCAGTTGAA
>CACZGZ010000077.1 GCA_902780845.1 uncultured Eubacteriales bacterium | reverse complement strand
ATCCAGGCCATGGTGAACAAGATCTCCATAGAGGAAAAGGATACAAAGACCGTAAGCTACATGGCCTACGGATATAACCCATATATAACAGAAAAATCACCTTATCACGGTGCTTACCTTGCGGTTGTGGAATCCATCTCCAAGCTCATCGCATCAGGCGCTCAGTTCAAGGACGTTTACCTTTCATTCCAGGAATACTTTGAGAAACTGGGTAAGGATCCCGATAAGTGGAGCATCCCTCTCAGCGCAGTCCTGGGTGCCTTCGACGCTCAGATGGATCTCAAGGCAGCTGCAATCGGCGGCAAGGACTCCATGTCCGGTACCTTTGAAGACATCCACGTTCCTCCCACGCTTATATCCTTTGCGGTAACTACAGGAAATGTGGACCAGGTGGTAAGCCCCGAGTTCAAGATGCCTGAGAGAAAGGTGATCCTGGTAAGACCTGAACTCAATGAGAACGGTCTTCCGAAGAAGGGCGAGATGAATAAGATCTTCGACGCAGTCTATGACGTTTCGAAGCGCGGACTCGCAAATGCCATCTATACTCCGGGCTACGGCGGAATTGCTGAAGCTGTTCTTAAGATGGCCATGGGTAATATGATAGGATTCAGGTTCAACGACGCTCTCAACATGGATGAGATCTTCGGATACAACTACGGAAGCTTCATCATTGAGGAATCCGGCGGAGAGGAGAAGGTCGTATCTGAGATCCTTAGGACCGACGGAGTAGAATACGTGACTATCGGTGACACCACCGAAGAAAAGGTCATTTCCTTCGCGGGAACAGAACTCAGGCTTGACGATCTCCTTGATATCTACGAAGGAAAGCTTGAGCCCGTATATCCATGCAACATCGAGCAGGGAGGAGAAGAGCCTCACAACGTAAGCTATGAGCCTGCTGAGGCACCTGTATTCACATCATCCTTCAAGACAGCAAGACCCAAGGTACTCATCCCCGTATTCCCGGGAACAAACTGCGAGTACGATTCAGCCAAGGCCTTCTCTGAAGCAGGAGCAGAGCCTGAGATCTTCGTTATAAACAACCTGACCTCAGCCAAGGTAGCTCAGTCTGTAGAGACTTTCGCTGACAAGATCCGCGAGAGCCAGATGATCTTTATCCCCGGCGGCTTCTCCGGAGGAGACGAACCGGACGGATCAGGCAAGTTCATCACAGCCTTCTTCAGGAATCCCGAGATCAAGGAAGCTGTTACAGAGCTCCTGGAGTCCAGAGACGGTCTCATGGCAGGTATCTGCAACGGTTTCCAGGCACTCATCAAGCTGGGTCTCGTGGAATTCGGAAAGATCATAGATACGGATGAGAACTGCGCGACTCTTACCTTCAATAAGATCGCGCGCCACCAGTCCAAGATCGTAAACGTGAGAGTAGCTTCCAACAAGTCACCATGGCTCACAGCCTGCAAGGTGGGAGACGTATATCAGGTTCCCATCTCACACGGTGAAGGAAGGTTCATGGCACCTGCTGACGCACTTAAGAAACTGGAAGCAAACGGACAGATCATGACTCAGTACGTTGACTTCGACGGAAACGCAACCAATGACATCCAGTTCAATCCCAACGGATCAGATCTGGCTATAGAAGGACTCATCTCGCCTGACGGAAGAGTCATCGGCAAGATGGGACATGCAGAAAGAAGGGGCTACGGACTCTATAAGAACGTACCCGGAAACTTCGACATGAAGCTCTTCGAATCAGCAGTCAAGTACTATAAATAAAACTGAGATAAGACTGGCAGAAAAGATGGTGTCCTATGCTGCGGACCTGAGCCGTAAGGAAGGCTGCAAGGTCATCCGGCTTGATGTCCCGGAAGGCAATACTCCTGCTGAAAAGCTCTATCTCAGCTGCGGTTTCAGATTCTTCGCAGAAAAAAAGATCTTTTATGAGGACACAGGGCTTGCGGATTTCCGTATGTTTGAACTGGTACTCTGATCAAACAGCGAACGGTATTTTGCCGGGAGGTGAAACAATGAATTATTCGGAAATAACTAAAAATAAGGAAGTCCTCCAGTATTATGAGGTCGGTACCCGGATCCTGAGGAAACTGGGCTATACCGATCATTCCCCCATACACACTAAGCTTGTGGCAGAGAGGGCTGCAACGATACTTAAGGCCTTCGGATATGATGAGCACACACAGGAGCTCGCTAAGATAGCAGGCTTCATGCACGATATCGGTAACGCCATCAACCGTAAGCACCACGCTGAGTACGGAGCGATCATCGCAAATGAGATCTTAAGAGATACGGATATATCAATGGAGGACCGCATCCAGATCGTGTCCGCCATAGCCAATCACGACGAATCGACAGGAGTCGCAGCAGATCCCATAACTGCAGCTATAATTCTCGCTGATAAGACAGACGTCCGCAGAAACCGCGTAGTTGAGCGCAAAAAATCCAACTTCGATATACACGACCGCGTGAACTATGCCGTGACATCCGGCGAACTGTACTGCAGCGATAAGGATGACGTGATCACATTGAATATTCTCATAGACGAGGAGATATGCACTATGTACGACTACTTCGAGATCTTCCTTACCCGTATGATGATGTGTTCGAGGGCGGCTGAAGTCCTCGACGCCAAATTCGTTCTCTACGTAAACGGTCAGAAGGTACTGTAAATGAAGGCAGATCTCAGAAGGATACTTGATAATAAAAAGGTAATGATAATCGACGGGTCCATGTCCACTCCGCTTGAGCGGATGGGCGCGGACCTTAACGATGAATTGTGGACTGCAAAGGTATTAAGGGAACAGCCTGAACTCATAAAGAAGGTACACAGGGACTATCTCGAAGCCGGGGCTGACTGCGGTATAACCGCAAGCTACCAGGCATCCATACCCGGACTCATGGCAAAGGGAATGACTGAAAAGGAAGCAGAAGAACTGATAGCTGATTCAGTCAAGGTATTCCTTGAGGCGAGAGATGAGTGGTGGATGGCTGAAGGAGAAGCTTCCGGAAGAGAATATCCGCTCTGCCTTGCAAGTATAGGACCCTATGGAGCCTATCTCGCTGACGGTTCAGAATACAGAGGCCGTTACGGGATATCGGATGATGAACTCCGTGATTTCCATCTGAGAAGAATGGAGATCCTGAAAGGCGCCGGAGCTGACATGTTCCTCATAGAAACGATCCCTTCATACAGGGAGGCCGTGGTATGCGCAGATCTCGCTGAGAAGCTCGGTCTGGATTACTGGATCAGTTTCTCCTGCATGAGCGGAACGAAGATAAATGAAGGCGATCTTATCCGTGACTGTATAAAAGAGATCGTTCCCGGACATCCGGGACTTAAGATTGTCGGAGTCAACTGCACCGATCCCAAATTCATCGTAAGCCTCATAGGTGAGATCAGAAGAGGTCTTGAAGATGCAGGTAAGGATCTTCCCGTCGCAGTATATCCGAACAGCGGCGAGAAATATGATCCTGACACCAAGACATGGACGAAGGCAGGAGAGGGCCTGGCCTTCGGAGCCTACGCCTGTGAATATATGAAGGCGGGAGCATCCGCGGTAGGGGGCTGCTGTACAACGGTGGCGTCACATATAAGGCAGGTAAGGGAGTCGCGCGAGAGGTTTCTCAAAGAAATGTGCAAATAATGTTTTTGCGAAAAAATATCCAAACTTGCTATTGATATTTTTACCGGGTTATATTATTATAATTAAGGTACTTTAATACGGTCCGGAGAGGCCGAAAAGGACATATATCACAGGAACGCCCGGAGTGGGTGTCCTTCATTATGCATGTTCACGGCTCTCCATAACAGGAGAGCCGTTTTTTGTAGGTAAATCGAAAGGTAATCGCCAAATGACAAGACTGCTTAACAATTCATTCAAAGATATGGACAGAGTGAGACGCTTTGTCACTGAAGATGAATTCAGAAAACTGGAGGCAGGTATTTTTGCCGGTAAATATATAGTTGTCCCGTCTTTCGTTGATGTGCATGTGCATTTCAGAGAGCCGGGATTTTTTTATAAGGAATCGATCATGACCGGCACCAAGGCTGCAGCCCACGGAGGGTATGCGACCGTCATGACAATGCCGAATCTTGATCCCGTACCGGACAGCGTAGAGCATCTGGATATGGAGATTGACCTCATAGATGAGTTTGCCGAAATCAACGTGATACCATATGGTGCCATAACTATAGGAGAAAAGGGTAAGGAAATCGCCGATCTGGAAGGAATGGCTCCTGACGTATGCGCATTCTCGGATGACGGAGTCGGCTTGAATGACCCTGAGCTCATGAAGGAAGCGATGATGAGAGCCAAGGCTCTCGGAAAGCTCATCGTAGCTCACTGCGAGGATATGGATCTCCGTGCGGGAGGTTACATACACGACGGAGAGTATGCAAGGATCCACGGACATAAGGGTATCTGCTCCGAATCAGAGTGGAAGCCTATCGAAAGAGACCTGAAACTTGCTGAGGAGACCGGCGCAGGATATCACGTATGCCACATCTCAGCCAGGGAAAGCGTGGAAGTCATCAGGGAAGCCAAGGCACGCGGAGTGGATGCGACCTGCGAGACAGCGCCTCACTACCTGGTGCTTAACGATATGGATCTTCAGGAGGACGGAAGATTCAAGATGAATCCTCCCATCAGATCTGAGGAGGACAGACAGGCGCTCATCGAAGGCATAAAGGATGGCACCATAGATGTGATCGCTACAGACCATGCACCTCACGCTGCTGAAGAGAAGGCAAAGGGCCTTAAGGAAAGCGCCATGGGTATCGTGGGTCTTGAGACAGCGTTCCCTGTGCTCTATACGGAGCTCGTCATGAAGGACGTGATAAGCCTTGACAAACTCATAGAGCTGATGGCAGTTAACCCGAGAAAGAGATTCGGGCTGGAGCCCGCTGAATGCACTAAGGACTTTGCAGTATGGGAACTCGATACCGAATATGAGATAGATCCCGAGACCTTTCTTACGAAGGGAAGGGCGACTCCTTTCAGGGGACGCAGGGTATACGGCAGGTGCGTTCTCAACGTAGTAAATGACAGAACAGTCTGGAAGGACGAGATAAAATGAAGGAAGAGATTTTCAAAATAAATTCAAACGTGCTCATCGCGGAGAACACGTATGAGATGGAACTTCTGGGAGATACGAGCGAGATCGTAAGGCCCGGTCAGTTCGTGAACATAAAGCTCGACGGGTTCTTTCTGAGACGTCCCATCTCGGTCTGCGACACAGAGGAAGGCAGGATGACCCTGATATATAAAGCTGTAGGAGAGGGAACAGAACTCATGACAAAGCTCGCTCCCGGGACAAGGCTCAATATCCTCACAGGGCTCGGAAACGGCTTCGACTTAAGCCTTTCAGGAGACCATCCTGTGCTGATCGGAGGAGGGGCAGGTATCCCACCGATGTACAGCCTCTGTAAGGCTCTGATTTCAGTTTTAAGCCCCGAAAATATAAAAGTGGTATTGGGTTTCAACACTGAGGAAGAGATCTTCTATCTGAGAGAATTTCAGGATCTCGGAGTGGATGTTAGAGTTGCGACAGCTGACGGCTCATATGGGACCAAAGGCTTCGTCACAGACGTGCTGAAGGATCTGGATTACACCTTCTTCTATACCTGCGGACCCATGCCTATGTTCAGAGCCATAGAGGCCATCGCAAAGACTTCAGGTCAGTACAGCTTCGAGGAACGCATGGGCTGCGGTTTCGGAGCCTGCATGGGATGCAGCATGATGATGGCGGACGGCTCATATAAGAGAGTATGCAAGGAAGGGCCGGTATTCAGAAGGGAGGAGATCCTGTGGAAATAGTAAAGGGCGGAATGGTCTGCGGACCTGAAGGATGTGTGTTAAAGACAGAACCGGATACGTCAGTGGATCTTCTCGGGATAGAGCTCGATAATCCCGTTATCCCTGCTTCCGGAACTTTCGGCTTCGGAAAGGAATTCAAGGACCTTTATGACATAAATATACTCGGTACCTTCAGCTTCAAGGGAACCACGCTGGAGCCGAGATTCGGAAATCCCACTCCCAGGATAGCTGAGACTCCGAACGGTATGATAAACGCTGTCGGTCTCCAGAATCCCGGAGTGATCGCCGTAAGGGACAGGGAACTCCCTGAAATGAAGGAGTTCTTCCACAAACCTGTTATGGCCAATGTCAGCGGCTTTGCTGTAGATGAGTATCAGAAGACTGTGGAGCTCCTGTGCGGACAGGATCAGATAGGATGGTTCGAAGTGAACATCAGCTGCCCCAACGTACACGGCGGCGGAATGGCCTTCGGAACGGATCCCGCCATGGCACAGAAGGTGACTGAGGCAGTGAAGAAGGTAGCTGACAAACCCGTTATAATGAAGCTTTCACCGAACGTGACTGATATAACCGAGATAGCTAAAGCCTGTGAGGCGGGCGGGGCAGACGGCCTGAGCCTGATAAACACGCTTCTCGGAATGAGGATAGATCTTAAGACGAAGAAGCCCGTTATAGCAAATACCATGGGTGGATTCAGCGGATCTGCGATACTTCCGGTAGCTCTGAGAATGGTATACCAGGTATATAATACGGTAAACCTGCCGATCATAGGAATGGGAGGCGTTTCAAGCGCAAAGGATGTCATAGAGATGATGCTTGCGGGAGCCACTGCTGTAGGCGTTGGAGCAGCCAATCTCACAGATCCCTTCGCATCGAAGAAGATCATCGGGTTCATGGCAACGGGCCGGCAGAATATGTGCGTCTTTCAGGCTTTGCTGGATCGATCGGATTCATCGGAGCGATTCACGGAAAGTTCTGCAGTTCGTGCAACCGGATCCGTCTCACTTCGATGGGCAAGCTGAAGCCATGTCTCTGCTATGGCGATACGGTCGATCTGAGATCGATCCTGAGAGATCAGAACGATCATCAGGAAGTATTGAAGCAAGCTATTGCAGAAGCAATCACAGAAAAGCCGCAGGCTCATTGCTTTGAGCAGCTGAACAGAATTACCGAAGAACAGGAGATGATTGAAATTGGCGGATAACGGAATCAGAAAAGGATCTCTGGAGGCCATCTGCATCAGCGATCATCGCGGAACCGCGAAATACGTGATTCCCGAAGCAGAACTGAAAGTCGACTGGGGAATCGTCGGCGATGCACATGCCGGAAACTGGCATCGCCAGGTCAGCCT
>CACZGZ010000076.1 GCA_902780845.1 uncultured Eubacteriales bacterium | reverse complement strand
TAGGAGCCAAGCGTGATGCAAGGCTCCTTTAATTATGGCGGAGACGGTGGGATCCCCGCTGCGTCGCCTTCGGCTCGCGCTGGACCGTCTGCGCGGCCTATTCCACAGGCCGCTTGACACGCTCCCTGTTCGACAGCTCACCGGGCTGTCTCACAACGGTCGCGCTCTCTCAGGGTTCGAATCCCATACTATTTCTACGAAAACTAAGAAAGCACCCGAAAGGGTGCTTCTTAGTTTTGGCGGAGACGGTGGGATTCGAACCCACGTGCCCTTACGGACAACCGCATTTCGAGTGCGGCTCGTTATGACCGCTTCGATACGTCTCCATATTTAAGTAATATGTATGGCCGGCATACAGTTTCTGATAAAAAATCATAAAAAATTGCCTCAACTAATATATCATAATTCTTGAACATGTTCAACAACTATGATATAATTTTTTATCAATATTTAAAATGGGGGAGTGTAGTGAAAATGAAGAAAACGATCAATATCACAGTTGCGGATCCTGCTGGTAATATTACCATTTTCGTTAAAGACAGATTCGACAGAAAATACTATCCCACGGTGGCAAATCAGCTGCTGGACATAGAAGAACTTAAGGGTGAACAGGTAGCATACATCCTGGACCTCGAAGGAAAGGAAGGCCTGCCTAAGATGGAGATGTGCGGGCTGGAGTTCTGCGGTAACGCGAGCAGATCTTTTGCGCTTCTTGCTGCGAAGGCTCAGGGACGCAAGGGAAACAGCGTCATCACCATTGACGTTTCCGGTTCCGATGAACCTCTTGACGTAGAGGTGGACACCGACACAAACTACACTAAGATAAAGATGCCGAAGGCGCTCCGCGTTTTCGATGAGGAGATCTTCGGGATCCCCGCTCAGATCGCTGACTACGGCGGAATCATGCACGTGGTCGTGAAGAACATCGAGGCAACCGAAGAGACCTTCAATAAATACAAAGATTACATCAACGAGAAGTACAACCCGCCTGCGATGGGCGTGATGTTCTGGGACGAGAAGACCGAGACCCTTGCTCCCGTGGTTTACGTAAAGGACGTGGACACCACATACTTTGAGGGCTCCTGCGGTTCCGGATCCACCGCCACAGCCACCTGCTTCGGACTTGCGAAGGGTGAGGGCGAGCACAAGCTGGCCATTCCTCAGCCTGCAGGCACCATCGATACCACTTGTATCGTGAAGGACGGCGCAGCAGAGGAAGTGTACATCGAAGGACCTGTCGGCCTTACAGAAGATATCGAGGTCGAGGTCGAAATAGACGAGTAAATAATAAAATTCAAATAGATCGAAGGATAAAATATGTCAAAAGAAAAAATCATCAACATTGCAGTTATTGCTCACGTAGACGCAGGCAAGTCAACCCTGGTTGACGCCTTCCTCAATCAGAGCGGAGTTTTCCGTGCAAACGAGGAAGTGGTTGACTGCGTAATGGACTCTGACGACATCGAGCGTGAGAGGGGCATCACCATCTATTCCAAGAACTGCTCCATCATGCATAACGACGTCAAGATCAACATCGTAGACACTCCGGGTCACGCGGACTTCAGCTCTGAGGTAGAGCGTATCATGAAGACCGTTGACACGGTAATCTTACTGGTAGACTCTTCAGAAGGTCCCATGCCTCAGACAAGGTTCGTACTGAAGAAGTCGCTGGAACAGGGTCTGAACCCCATCCTCTTTATAAACAAGCTGGATAAGAAGGACGCCAGGATCGACGAAGTAGTTGACGAAGTATACGAACTCTTCATGGATCTGGAAGCTAACGACGATCAGCTCGATTTCCCCATCCTCTACGGTATCGCCCGTCAGGGTATCGCAGTCAAGGATCCCGATGAGGTCCTCGGCATGACCATAGAAGAGGGCGGACAGAAGATTAAGAAGAGCCCTCAGGGTTACGGCGGACTGGACCTTACACCGCTTTTCGATACTATCATCGAGCATTGCGACCCTTATCCCGACCGCGATGAGGAGCCTCTCCAGTTCCAGGTATCGACCCTTGCGTATGACGACTATATCGGACGTCTCGGCATAGGAAGAATTACACGCGGCGTCATCAAAGAAGGCCAGCAGGTAGCAGTCTGCAAGGAAGACGGTTCCGTCGTTAACAGAAAGATCAACCAGGTATTCGTATACCGCGGACTCAAGCGTATGGCTGTTCCCGAAGCCAAGTGCGGAGACATCGTCGTAGTTTCAGGTATCTCCGATATTTCCATCGGTGAGACCATCTGCGATCCTCAGCATCCCGATGCAATGGAGATGATCCATATCGAGGAACCTACCTTAAGCATGAACTTCATGGTAAACAAGAGTCCTTTTGCGGGTAAGGTCGGCAAGTACGTAACTTCCAGACATATCCGCGAAAGACTCATGAAGGAACTCGAGGTAAACGTAGGACTTCTCGTGGAAGAGACCGACTCAACTGACAGTTTCAAAGTGAGCGGAAGAGGAGAGTTGCATCTTTCCATCCTCATCGAGAACATGAGACGTGAAGGCTATGAACTTGCTGTATCCAAGCCGGAGGTCATCCTTCGCCGCGATGAGACCGGAAGGACCATGGAGCCAATCGAGGAAGTGGTCATCTCAGTTCCCGACGAATATGCAGGAACAGTAATTTCCAAGCTTAACGTCAGAAAGGGTCTCATGACACAGATGGCCGGGGAGAACGGCTATCAGAGACTTGAATATCTGGTTCCCACCAGAGGCCTTCTGGGTTACAGAACTGAGTTCATCAACGATACTCACGGCGAGGGAACCATGGTAAGACGTTTCGACTCATTTGACTACTGGAAGGGCGACATCCCTCAGAGAATAAACGGCGTTGCCATCGCTCAGGAAGAGGGAGTCTGCACACCTTACGCTCTGTTCAACATCCAGGAGCGTGTCCAGATGTTCGTAGAGCCCGGTACCAGAGTTTACGAAGGAATGATCGTAGGAATGAACTCCAGAGACGACGACATGGTGGTTAACCCCTGCAAGGCCAAGAAGCAGTCCAACATGCGTGCAGCAGGGTCCGATGAGAATATCAAGCTGAGCCCCGCAAGGACCTTCACCCTTGAAGAGGCGCTGGAATTCATCAATGACGACGAGCTCGTTGAAGTCGTTCCCGACGACATCAGATTACGCAAAAAGATCTTAAACGAACTTGAGCGTAAGAGATCAGGACGTGTATATGATCCGGTCACCAAGACCGTGAAGTATAACAACAACTAAATTATCCGTTATCACTAATACTTACAATTTGCGACAAACCAGAAGCAAACACTCGTAAGGCCCAACTTTTTAAACTTTTTAGGAGAATTTTTATGGAGAAGAAGAGAGAGATTAAAAAATTCAAAAGAGTGCTGGTAGCTAACCGCGGTGAGATCGCCATCCGAATCATGAGAGCATGTCACGAACTCGGTATTCGTACTGTTGCAATCTATTCGGAAGAGGATAAGAACGCGCTGTTCAGAACCAAAGCTGACGAAGCATACCAGATCGGAAAAGGAAAGACCCCTGTAGGTGCTTACTTAGGCATTGACGAGATCATTTCCCTTGCAAAGAACAAAGGCGCAGACGCCATCCATCCCGGCTACGGATTCCTTTCTGAGAACGTTGAATTCGCAGCAGCATGTGAGAAGGCAGGGATCGAATTCATCGGACCCACTTCTGTCATGATGGACAACCTGGGCGATAAGATCAAGTCCAAGCTGGTCGCTCAGTCCGTAGGAGTTCCTACAGTACCCGGCGTTGAGAAGGCTATCGAGACCGAAGAACAGGCCAGAGAATTTGCAGCTATGTGCGGTTATCCCGTCATCCTCAAGGCTGCCGCAGGCGGCGGCGGAAGAGGTATGAGGATCGTACGTTCCGAAGAGGAACTGCTTCCTCAGTTCAGATCCGCCAGATCCGAAGCTGCCAAGGCTTTTGGTATAGACGATATATTCATTGAGAAGTACCTCGAGAACCCCAAGCACATCGAAGTGCAGATCCTGGGAGACAAGGAAGGAAACATCGTTCATCTCTATGAGCGTGACTGCTCCATCCAGAGACGTCACCAGAAGGTTATCGAGTTCACACCTTCTCTTTGCCTGACAGATAAGCAGAGAAAGGACATCTGTGCTGACGCCATCAAGATCGCAAAGGCTGTTAACTACAGATCAGCCGGTACAGTTGAGTTCCTTCTCGACCACACCACAGGCAAGCACTATTTCATCGAAATGAACCCCCGTATCCAGGTAGAACATACCGTAACCGAGATGGTTACCGGAATCGACCTGGTACAGTCACAGATCCTCATCGCTGAGGGATATACCCTCGATTCAGATGAAGTCGGCATCCCTTCACAGGACAGCATAACCGTAAGAGGAAACGCTATCCAGTGCCGTGTGACCACTGAGGACCCTGCCAACAACTTCATGCCTGACACAGGTCTCATCGAGACCTACCGTTCACCCGGCGGATTCGGCATCCGTCTTGACGGAGGCGGCGGTTTCCAGGGAGCCAACATCACACCGTTCTATGATTCTTTGCTCGTCAAGGTGACAGCATTCGGCAGCACCTTCGAGAAGGCAAGGATCAAGGCGATCCGCGCTCTCCGAGAGACTTCCATCAAGGGAGTCAAGACCAACCTGGCCTTCATGCTGAACGTGCTGAACCACCCGCTGTTCGCAGCAGGCGAGTGCGACACCGGATTCATCGCAAATAACCCCGACCTGATGGATATCGAGAAGGTAGAGGATACAGAGCTCAAGGTCATCGAGTTCCTCGGAAACAAGTTCGTAAACGAGACCAAGGGCCGCAAGCCTCACTTCAACGTTCCCGCATTCCCCAAGTTCAAGCCCGAAGAGCTTCCTGAACTCCAGGGAAGAGGAACCAAGCAGATGTTCGATGAGATGGGAGCTGAGAAGTTCTCCAAGTACATCAGAAATCAGCAGAGACTGTTCATCACGGATACAACCATGAGAGACGCTCAGCAGTCCCTTATGGCTACCCGCGTGCGTTCAGTCGATATGGAAAAGATAGCTCCCGCAGTATCCGTATACGGACGCAAATTCTTCTCACTTGAGATGTGGGGAGGAGCTACCTTCGATACATCCTACAGATTCCTCAAGGAAGATCCGTGGGAGAGACTTGAGATGCTTCGCGAGAAGTGCCCCAACATCCTCCTTCAGATGCTGATCAGAGGAGCAAACGCAGTAGGTTACAAGAACTATCCGGATAACGTCATCCGCGAGTTCGTAAAGCAGAGCGCCAAGTCCGGAATCGACGTATTCAGGATCTTTGACTCACTGAACTGGATCCAGGGCATGGAAGTAGCACTGGACGAGACCCTCAACCAGGGAATGATCGCAGAGCCTTGTATCTGCTACACAGGCGACATCCTGGATGCTTCCAAGGATAAATACACACTTAACTACTATGTCAGGATGGCAAAGCAATTAGAGAAGAAGGGTGCTCACATCCTGGGCATCAAGGATATGTCAGGGCTTCTCAAGCCCACCGCAGCATCCAAGCTAATCGGTGAACTGAAGCAGGAGATCGGCATTCCTATCCACCTTCATACTCATGACACTTCCGGAAACGGCGTAGCCACAGTTCTTATGGCTGCACAGGCCGGAGTGGATATCGTGGACGCCGCATTCAACTCCATGTCAGGACTTACTTCACAGCCTGCACTGAACTCAATCGTAGCTGCTCTTCAGCACTCCGACAGAGACACGGGACTTGATTCCGACGGACTTCAGAAGATCTCCGAATACTGGAGAGACGTACGTCCCGTATACAAAGAATTCGAATCAGAACTCAAGACAGCATCCGCTGAGATCTACAAGTATGAGATCCCCGGCGGCCAGTACTCCAACCTTCAGGCTCAGGTAGAGTCCTTCGGACTCGGCCACAGGCTGGACGAAGTAAAGGATATGTACAAGGCCGTTAACAAGATGCTGGGAGATATCGTCAAGGTAACACCTTCCTCCAAGGTGGTGGGAGACCTGGCCATCTTCATGGTACAGAACGACCTCACACCCGAGAACATCGTGGAGAAAGGCGCATCCATCGACTTCCCCGATTCCACAGTATCCTACTTCGAGGGTATGATGGGACAGCCCGAAGGCGGCTTCCCGAAGGATCTCCAGAAGGTAGTCCTGAAGGGCAAGGAACCCATCACCTGCAGGCCAGGAGAACTTCTTCCTCCTGAAGATTTCGACGCTATCAGAAAGAAACTCCAGGATGAGCTGGGACTGGAAGGAACCGACAGAGAGGTCATCAGCTACGCTATCTATCCGAAGGTATTCGAGGACTACGTCAAGTCCATCGAGAAAGAAGGAAGCTTCAGATACATGGGTTCCGATATCTTCTTCCACTCACTGGCAGAAGGCGAGACCTGCGAAGTGAAGCTTTCAGAAGGTCACATCCTCATGGTCAAGCTCCAGGAAGTACATCCTGTAGACAACGAGGGCATGAGAGAAGCCGTATTCGAAGTTAACGGCAACCGCCGTGTAATCAAGATCAAGGATAAGACCGTTACCACCAACTCTTCAACTTCAGTGCTTTATGCCAACGAGGATAACCCGCTTGAGATCGGCGCCAACATCCCCGGCGGTATCGTAAAGGTACTCGTCAAGGAAGGCGAGCAGGTAGAGGCAGGTCAGCCGATAGCTGTTATCGAAGCCATGAAGATGGAGACAAATATCCTTGCAAACGTGGCAGGAACCATCGAGAGGATCTACGTATCTGAGGGATCTCAGGTAAAGGCCGGCGAGATGGTAGCCAAGATGAAGGAAACAAAATAAAAAAACAGAGGCCGGCGGCATGTCCGCCGGTCTTAAGAATATGGGCAGTGGGAAACTGTCCGGTGCAGATTTTTTGCAGATCATAAGGAGACATTTATGCTTTACGTATCAACGAGAGGAAGCCTTAACAAAAAGACCGGCGCTCAGGCCGTGATCCAGGGAATAGCTGAGGACAAGGGACTTTACGTTCCCGCCTACATCCCCGAACTGCCTTTCAAGGTGGAGGACATGCTTGACGCATCATACAAGGAGATCGCAAAGAAGATCCTGCTCTGCTACTTCGATGATTTCACAGAAGAGGAGATGGACTACTGCGTGAACGGCGCCTACGACTCCAAGTTCACAGCGTCCGACGTGTGCGAACTCAAGGAGGCCGACGGAGTGAACTTTCTGGAACTCTATCACGGAAAGACC
>CACZGZ010000075.1 GCA_902780845.1 uncultured Eubacteriales bacterium | reverse complement strand
ATCTCGTACATAGCATCTTTCGTACTCACTTTATTTCCATCTGCTCTGTACATGGTGACCTCCGATCCTTATACTGTGTTAAGTTTTTGTTAAGATTAATATACCATATAAAGCAATGATCTGTCAAAAAAAATCGGCGCCTGAAGCGCCGGTTTTTTAGTTCTTTAAGCTCTGTATAGGTGCCGGGATCCTTCCTCCGCGGCTTATCATTATATCCGAAGATTCTTTTCTTACCTTCATCACAGGACCGCTTCCGAGAAGTCCTCCGAATTCCAGTTCCTGTCCCTCTTCAACTCCGATAGCGGGGATAACCCTGACCGCCGTCGTCTTGGAGTTGACCATTCCTATGGCAGCCTCATCCGCGATTATCGCGGATATCGTGGATGCAGGGGTGTCTCCCGGGATAACTATCATATCGAGTCCCACCGAGCAGACCGCTGTCATCGCTTCGAGTTTTTCGATGCTGAGTGCTCCTGCTCTCGCTGCAGCTATCATTCCTGCGTCTTCTGATACCGGAATGAATGCTCCTGAAAGTCCTCCGATTGAGGAAGATGCCATGACTCCGCCCTTCTTTACGGCGTCGTTCAGCATGGCAAGGGCTGCGGTGGTTCCGTGAGTCCCGCACTTCTCAAGTCCGATCTCCTCAAGGATATACGCAACGCTGTCTCCCACTGCAGGCGTAGGCGCCAGTGAAAGGTCGATGATGCCGAAGGGAACTCCCAGCATCTGGGCGGCTTCCGCGCCAACCAGCTGTCCCATCCTGGTGATCTTGAAGGCAGTCTTCTTTATGAGTTCAGCGATCTCGTTCATGGTTGCGTCCTTGCTCGCCTTGGAAAGAGCAGCTCTGACTACTCCGGGGCCGGAAACTCCGACGTTGAGCACGCAATCCGGTTCCCCTACTCCGTGAAATGCTCCCGCCATGAAGGGGTTGTCCTCAGGAGCGTTGCAGAATACGACGAGCTTGGCGGCTCCGATGCACTGCCTGTCCTGGGTGAGTTTCGCCGTTTCCCTTACTATCCTTCCCATGAGGGCCACTGCGTCCATGTTTATGCCGGCCTTGGTGGATCCAACGTTTACCGATGAGCATACGTGATCCGTAACGGCAAGGGCTCTGGGGATGGCACCGATAAGTTCAGCGTCTCCTGCGCTGAAACCCTTCTGAACGAGGGCTGAGAAACCTCCGATAAAGTTTACTCCGATATCCTTTGCGACCCTGTCCAGGGTGACCGCATACTTCACCGGATCTCCTCCTGAAACGGCTACGAGCATGGAAATGGGTGTGACGGAAACTCTTTTGTTCACGATGGGAATGCCGTATTTCTTTGAAATGGTCTCACCCACCTCGACGAGATTTTTTGCTTTGGAATAGATCTTGTTGTATACCTTCTCACAGGACTTGTCTATGTCCGTGTCCGCACAATCCAGAAGGGATATGCCCATGGTAATGGTACGTATATCCAGATCCTCCTCCTGGATCATGTTTATGGTCTCCATTATGTCATTTAAGTTAAGCATATCTCACCCTCCTTAAATTCTATGCATGGAATTGAAGATGTTCTCGTGCATAACGAGTACCTGCATGTCGCCAACTTTTTCCTTGATGTATGTCTGAAGTTCGTCTATGGAGCACACCATTTCCTCTATGCTTACGATAACTATCATGGTGAAGTATCCGTCAAGAACGGACTGTGTCATTTCAACGATATTAGCATTCTTTTCAGCGAGAGCGGCGGATACCTTGGCCAGGATGCCTACTCTGTCGTTTCCGATAACTGCTACTACAGCTTTCATATTTCTTCTCCTCATAATAAAAAATCAGTATATGAAGTTTTCTTTCCGCAGGAGCGTCGGATCGTCCTTAGATGAAACGCAGCCGATCGGCATGAGTCCGGAACTGTCTGAGCGAAGCGAGTTTTCCGGACTCACCGAGAAGCAAGTTTCAATAAGTTTGACGATCCAAGCGACGAGGACCTGAAAAACTTCATATCCTGATTTTATATTAATCCAAAGCCTCCTTCTTTGCAACCGAAACCTTCTCATCATAGCAGGTGAAGATCTTCTCGATCTCCGCCTCATCCTGCCTGGCAGTGAAGAGACTTACCAGAGGCACGATCACCAGACCGCCGACCATGGCAAGGACGCCTGACCTGATGGATGATGCGAAGAGGTATCCGAGAACGGGACCCCATGCCGATACGTCGATCCCGCCAAGGGATACAGCCATCTGTATCACCATGAGAGCGCAGCCCCATACGAAGGATACGTAACATGCAGCCTTAGTGGTCTTTTTCCAGTATAAACCATAGAGGAAAGGTGCCAGGAAGGATCCTGCGAGAGCTCCCCAGGAAACGCCCATCATCTGTGCGATGAAGGTGATCTCGGGATGAGAGTCCTTTATGACTGCGATCACCGCGGATACGATGATGAAGAACACGATGAAGATCCTCATGATCTTTACAAGATCGTCCTCTCTCATGTCTTTTTTGCTCATGGGCTTTATAACGTCGAGCGTGAAGGTGGAGCTGGACGTAAGAACCAGCGACGAAAGCGTGGACATGGACGCTGAGAGCACCAGTACGATAACGACGGCGATGACGAGCGACGGAAGGGTCGCAAGCATCGCAGGAACGATGGAGTCAAAGAGCGGTGTCACGCCGTTTGACTGGTACCGGATCTCATCCGCATACAGTCTTCCGAAGCCGCCGAGGAAGTAACATCCGCCGGCAACGATTATGGCGAATACGGTCGAGATTATGGTTCCCTTGTGGATATCGCCCTCGCTCTTGATGGCGTAGAACTTGTTTACCATCTGGGGAAGTCCCCAGGTTCCGAGTGAAGTGAGCAGCACTACGAAGACAAGAGCCAGAGGGTCGGGTCCGAGGAAGGAGGTGTAAGCTCCGCCCTCCCAGCCGTCTGCAGGAACTTCAGAAAGGGTCTTCACCGCTTCCATGAAGCCGCCGTTTGCGTTGAGCACCGAGCCGATGACGGCACAGATACCGAAGAGCATTATTATTCCCTGAATGAAGTCATTTACCGCGGTAGCCATGTATCCGCCGAAGATGACGTAGATGCCGGTAAGTACCGCCATCAGGACTATTACCGCCCAGTAAGGCACGTCGAAGACGAGACCGAAAAGGCTGGAAAGTCCGTTATATAAAGAGGCTGTGTAAGGAATAAGGAAGATGAATACGATGACAGACGCGATGACCTTCATGTTTACCGAATCAAAACGCTTTCCGAAGAAGTCCGGCATCGTCTTGGCATCCAGATGCTGGGTCATGATCCTGGTCCTTCTTCCAAGGATATTCCAGGCCATCAGGGACCCTATAAAGGCGTTTCCGAGACCTGCCCAGGTAGCGGACATACCGAAGTTCCATCCGAACTGTCCGGCGTATCCTACGAAGATAACAGCGCTGAAGTATGAAGTTCCAAAAGCAAAAGCCGTGATCCACGGACCTGCTTTCCTGCCGCCGAGAACGAAACCGTCGACGGTCCTTGCTTTTTTCCTAGTTGAGATTCCCACGCCGATCATTACCGCAAAGAATATGAACAGCATGATCACTGAAATTAATTTGGTGTTCATTTTAGCCTCCCTGAGTAGTTGATATAAGCACTTGTGCGACGCCGGCTTTCAAAATCAGTCCGCCAAAAGATGCCTCCGGCGACGCCATATAAAATGCTTATGGGCATATATTACTACTTGGGAAACCCCTTTGTCAAGCAAATTTTCAGAAAATTCTGAAAATAAATATAAACTCTTTTTTCCGTTATTTTTACAGCAATCAAAAAGCCCCTCTGCCCTGCCTTTTCAGGCATCGCAAAGGGGCCGTCATGTCAGTTATTCGTTCAGAAGAGTTCGCTGTAACTGGGGATATTCTCAGTTATATGTCCGAAGGTCTTCTCCACTATCTCCTTGAATTCATTGTATCTGACAGCGGTATTCTCGTTATCCTTAAGCTCTTCCATGGCCTTCACAGCGCTGTTATAGTACCAGGCCTGCTTCTCGAAAGGCGCATTGAATCTGTCCCAGTACTCATCGCCTTCGATCATGTAGTCGCGGTACATGTTCCTGACGTTGGAAAGTTTGTCTGCGAGCACCAGGCACTTGAGATCGAATGAGCCTTCAGCCAGTTCCCTGAGCCCCTGTGACTTTCTCTGGAACCATGTCTTGGACTTGTCCTCAGTGTGGTTTCCTACGAGTTCCGCCACGTCCTCTCCGAACTCCCTGATGATGTCGTCTATGGTGGCGCTGGTATCTTCAACCGTATCGTGAAGTACTCCCGCGATGATCACCGTCATGTCAGCTCTCATCTCGTTAAGGAGCGCCAGTACCTCCATGGGATGGACGATGTAAGGGATCTGTGTGCCCTTTCTGAGCTGTCCGGCGTGCTTCTCCACTGCGTAGATTATCGCCTTGTTCAAAAGTTCATTCTGTTCTTTATAGCCTTTTTTCTTTGCCATTGCAGGTATCTCCTATCATATATCCAAATATTCAGCGCTCACGCCGAAACTTCTGAGAAGCGCCATGACGTCATCAGTCTTAAGTATCACGGTGGCTGTGTTGTCGTTTGGATGGGCATCCATCAGACCGTCCCTGAAATACGATGATATGACGACCTTTACCTTATGTTCACTGTCGTTCAGCGTGCCAAGCGGTGTGACCTGCCCCGGTATTAGCCCGAGGAGGTCCATGAGTTCAGTCTCATTCGCGAACTTGAGGGGCCTGGAATCAAGCTTATCCCTCAGGGCTCTAAGGTCCAGCCTCTGAGCCGACGGGATAACCACCAGATAATAATTGCGCTTCTTATCGTCCTTTATGAAGAGGTTCTTGGTGCCCGCCTCCCTGTGGGGAAGGTTCAGAGCGTCCGCCTCCTCAATATTGTATACGGCCTCGTGCTCTATGGCCTCGTATTCTATTCCTCTTTCATCCAGGAGTGCATATATCTCTTTTTTGCCGTACATTTCAACCTCCGTCAGATTGCCACCGCGTTCGTCTCGGGAAAATATTTCTTTATGACCTCGATGAACTGCTCCTTCGGCATGGCTCCGGGGATCGCCACCGTATCTTCGATCACGAAGCAGGGTACGGAACCTATGCGGTTCATCTGAGCCTGTCTCTCATCGAGGCTCACCTGATCGGCGTAATCCTTTCCGCCGAGCATGGCTCTGATATCAGCCTCTTCAAGTCCTTCCTCTTTTCCGAGTTTAACGAGGGTCTCCGTATCTCCCACATCCAGACTGTCCGCAAAGTACGCCTTATACAGTCTCTCTGCCATCCTGTCAGCGAGTTCCGTACCGCCCTTGTCCTTCGCAAGCTTGGTGAGCCTGTGGGCGTCAGCTGTATTCGTATGGAAGACCTTCGCATAGTCGAACTCCAGTCCTGCCTCACGTGCCATTGCATTTATGCTGTCCACCCTCTTCTGTGCATCCTCAAGGCTCAGCTGATACTTGGCCGCGAACATGGCGACCACGTCTCCTCCCGCGCTCTTTTTAGCGTAGGGGTTCAGCTCAAAAGCCTTCATCTCGAATTCATAGTTCACGCCGAGTTCATCCAGAGCATGTCTCAGGTTCGTCTCTCCTATGTAGCAATACGGACATGCGTAGTCCGACCAGTATGTAACCTTCATGTCTTTTCCTCCGTGTTTCTATTCCAGTCCTTTGCAGAACTCTTCCAAAGCCTTATCCTTTGACGAATCCGACTTGTCCCTTGGATCTATCAGGTCCAGTTCAGCCTCAAGCTCAGTTACCCCTAACATGGCCTTGAGTTTCGCTATCGGCTTCTCCCCGCCTCCGCCGCTGTGGCAGACCAGGGCAGCCAGCCTCTTGCCTTTAAGTCCGTCTCTGTTCTCGGATATAAAGGTGCGGATCGGCGGCGTCACGTTTCCTGCCCACACAGGGAAACAGAAGATGACCCTCTCGTACTTATCCGCGTCAAACTCATAGGGCTTAAGCGCCGGCATGTCTCCCATGACCGCGCTCTTTCCGCCCCAGAAATATTTTTTGAATCCGCTGTCAGGGTATGCCTTCTCAGGTTCGATCCTGATGAGATCGGCCCCTGTCCTTCTCGCTACGCTCTTCGCAGCATACTGACAGTTCCCCGACATGGAATAATATACTATCGCCGTTTTCATCTCATTTCCCCTTTCACTGATCTCTTAACTATGATTTTATTTCATCACGGGCTTAAAATCAACCGGGATTTATAGCTGCCATTAACGAGATACATTTTTTCTGTAATTAATCAAAATGTATACCTCGCGGTATACATTTGCATGGAATATTTAGGAATATGTATCTTCAGCTTAGCTTATTGCCTTGCATCCTACAGATTTTGAGATACATTTAAATGTGTTTTTTGCAAAATGTATCCTCAGTGTGATACATTTTCGATGCTAATTACTGAAATGTATCCTATGACAAAAATCGTATGGATAAGCAGCAGAGAAATCCCTTTTGCCGGGATTTCTCTTATTCACGATCATCAGTCGAGTATCTCTCCATTCGTTGAGATCGTTACTACCTGCCAGGGTATGAACTTGCCGCTGGCCCTTAAGGCGTTCTCGGCTGCTCTCTGGAGTCCTCCGCAGCAGGGAACTTCCATCCTTACCACTGTAACGCTCTTTATATCGTTATTCCTGATGATCTCAGTGAGTTTCTCTGTATAATCCACGTTATCGAGCTTAGGACAGCCGATAAGAGTCACCTTCCCCTTCATGAAGTCCTCGTGCATGTTTGCATAAGCATATGCGGTGCAGTCTGCAGCGATCAAAAGCTTCGCCCCGTCGAAGAAAGCCGTGCGTGTAGGGAGAAGCTTTATCTGGCAAGGCCACTGGGCAAGCCTGGATACAGATCTTGCAGCCTGAGAAGGCGCAGCCGCTTCTTCCCTGGGATCTTCCCTTTTAAGGTCTCTGAACATGGAGCCCGGGCAGCCGTGAGCAGGCGCATTGTGAGGTGCCTGGGGTGCTTTGCTCGCCTTAACTGCTTCCTCATCATATGCGGGAGCTTCTCTTTCTTCAAATGATATGGCTCCTGCAGGACAAGCCGGCAGACAGTCTCCGAATCCGTCGCAGAAATTCTCTCTTACGAGCTTAGCCTTTCCATTCACCATGTCTATCGCACCCTCGTGGCATGCATCAGCACAGAGCCCGCAGCCCGTACATTTGTCTTCATCTATATGAATTATCTTTCTGATCATTTTTTCTCCTCCTTGATTTGATGATCAAAGTATATTATACTTTTTAAGGCATGTATGTGGTTTAAACCACATTTTTGAAAGAAAGTTGAAAAATATATGAGAAAAATAATAAGCGATAGTATCCTCTTCAGAGGCATGACGGATGATGAAAAAGAAAAATGTCTTTCCTCGCTTCATGCCCGTGAAAAGGCATTTAAAAAGAACAATAT
>CACZGZ010000074.1:7587-10829 GCA_902780845.1 uncultured Eubacteriales bacterium | reverse complement strand
CGTTGAAGGCAGCGTTTCCCTGGAAGACCTTAAGAACATGGAAGCCCAGGGCGTGACCATCAAGACATGCGGCACCTGCCTCGATTACTATAACATCAAGGACAAGCTGGCTGTCGGAACAGTGACCAACATGTATGACATCGTTGAGACAATGAACAAGGCAGCACACATAATCAGACCATGATATATCTGGATAATGCAGCGACAACTTTAAAGAAGCCTGAAAGCGTGATCGACGCTGTGGTATCCGCTCTCAGGACCATGGGAAACAGCTCAAGGGGGACGCATGAATCGAGCCTCGCCACGTCCAGGACCGTATTCGAGACGAGGATGAAGATCGCAGAGTTCTTCGGAGCCCGGGGCCCTGAGAATGTGGCCTTCACCATGAACTCCACGGAGGCGCTGAATATCGCCATAAGAGGTCTCGTCAGGGAGGGCGATCATGTGATCACCACTGAGATGGAACACAATTCGGTGCTCAGACCGCTTTATCATCTGCTGAAGGATAAGGTAATAAGTCTGAGCATCCTGAAAGCGGATAAAAACGGAGTGATAGATCCCGCGGATATTTCCGGACTCATCAGGCCGAATACCCGCATGCTCGTCACCACACACAGCTCGAATCTCACCGGAAACATGGTGGATATAGCTGAAGTTGCTGAGATCGCTCATGAAAACGGGCTGATATATATCGTGGACGCTTCCCAGACCGCGGGATGCAAGCCCATAGACGTGGAGAAAATGGGGATCGACGTGCTTTGCTTCACGGGACATAAGGGCCTGCTTGGACCGCAGGGTACCGGAGGGCTCGTGATCGGAAGCAGGATCGCTGAGGCTGAAGAGGGATCGGGATCATATCTGAGACCCTTTAAAATGGGAGGCACCGGAGTGCAGAGTTATTCAAAGCTCCAGCCCTCTGAACTTCCCACCAGGCTTGAAGCAGGGACTCTGAACGGACACGGGATAGCCGGGCTGGACGCCGCTCTGGACTTCATAAATGAAGTCGGGATCGACGCCATCGATAAAAAGGAGCAGTCACTGATGAACAGGTTCCTGGAGGGAGTAAGAACGATAGAGGGAGTCACCGTTTACGGGGATTTCGGGAATCCCAGAACTGCCATAGTGTCCCTCAATATATGGGACTGGGACTCAGGTCAGGTATCCGACATCCTTTCGATGGACTATGATATAGCTACCCGTCCCGGAGCGCACTGCGCTCCTCTGATGCATAAAGCATTGGGCACGGTGTCACAGGGTGCCGTAAGATTCAGTTTTTCATACTTCAACACGGAAGAGGAGATAGACTTTGCGGTAAAGGCCGTAAGAGATATAGCAGAGGATCGCTGATGCCTAGAGATAAGACGTTCAAGAGAATATATACATTCCACACAACGACGGATGCGATGTCATTCGAAAAGTACTGCCATGAACACGGGGTTCCCGGCAGGCTGATACCCGTACCGGGGGAGATCTCCGCAGGCTGCGGGATGTGCTGGATGGCTGACATGGGATCGGGAGATACCATATCGGATGCGATCGCTTCAAACGGGCTTAAAGTGCAGGGAGCGTATATTTTGTTGATATAAAGAGTTATGTGAAAAATAAAAACAAAAGGACCGCATTCGTGCGGTCCTATTTGATTATGATCGGTTTGTCATGGTATTCCTCAGCGTATCCCACTACGGAAGCGATGGGAATGCTTCCCTTAAGGTCTGAGAGGAGCTGCTGAGCTTCCTTTTCGGGAACTGCTATAAGCAGTCCTCCGGAGGTCTGAGGGTCGTACATGATATCCGTAAGTGCCAGATCCACGCTGCCTTGCTCCATGGCTCCGCAGTCTATCCAGTTCCTGTTGCCGTAGGCACCCTGCGGGATGATGCCCATCTGTGCCATTTCATAGGCCTGAGGAAGGAGAGGAAGAGACCGGCTTTCGAGAGTTATTGTGACTCCCGATCCGGAAGCCATCTCGAAACTGTGGCCGACAAGACCGAAGCCGGTGATATCCGTAGCTGAGTGAACGTTGTACTTCATCATTATCTCAGATGCAGTCCTGTTCAGGGACGCCATGGATTCCACCAGAGTTCTGGCCGAAGAAGCGCTTAAGAGATCCGCTTTCATGGCCGTGGTAAGGATACCTGTCCCGAGGGCTTTGGTGAGGATCAGCACATCTCCGGGATGTGCACTGGAGTTTTTCAGTATCTTTTTCGTTATCCTTGATGGTATGTCCTCCGCATATCACGGCGCCTGCTTCCATGCATCTGTCCTGACCGCCTCTTAATATATCAAGGGTGATCTCCTGATCGAGATCTTCAGGAATGCAGAGCACGTTCATGGCAAGCTTGGGCTGTCCTCCCATGGCAAATACGTCTGAAAGCGCGTTAGCCGCGGCGATCCTTCCGTAATCGAAGGGGTCGTCCACTATGGGAGGGAAGATATCCACGGTCTGTATGAGAGCCTGGGTATCGCTTATCCTGTAAACGGCAGCATCGTCGGAAGTGTCGAATCCTACGATGAGATTGGGGTCTGACATTTTTGGCAATTGACGCAAAACTTGCGACAGGTCTCCCGGTGAGACTTTAGCCGCTCATCCACCGTGCGCCGTAAGCTGTGTAAGCCTGATCTTTTCCTTCTGCGACATTGTCTCACCTCCTTTGCATACTTATCCAAAGCATATACCTGTCAACATTATACCATATGAACGGCATCAAAATACTGAATATAACGATAATAAATAATTATAATGAATAGGGACAAATATTGTAAATTTCAATAATAACGCATAAATATTTGACGGATATTCGTCATTGAGATTAATATTATAGTATGAAACCGCTGATAATAACAAATAACCCTTTGGTTTATGACAAATATTCGGCTGAAGAGGAAGTCCTTTTCGATGCCGGCGCTTCCCAGCTGGATATACTCATGAAAGCGAGAGACAGGATACATCTCGGAGCGAAGCTTGTGATACATCCGATGATGGGCAGGATCAAACCTCATGAGACGCCCTATAAGTCCGTTTTCATGGAAGTGCCTGAAGAAAGGGAACTTCAGAATGGCGGTGCGGCTTCAGATTTCATGAGCATACAGATAATAGAGGACAGTATCCATGAGACTCAGAAATTTCTGGACAATACGTTCATGTTGAAGTACAGCGACGACCTGCTTCCCGATCTGCAGTTCATCGATTACATACTCATAAAAAACGGCATGGAGGAATACAGATAATGGATAACAATAATCCC
>CACZGZ010000074.1:0-7501 GCA_902780845.1 uncultured Eubacteriales bacterium | reverse complement strand
AAAAAACTCGGTGCAGAATCAAGCATCAGACCCTACAGGAATTTCTTTGAGATGTATCCGTCCCAGGGAAGAAGGGATTCTTCGATCGTAAAAGCTATGTCCACCGGAGCTCCGGTGTATAACAGCGCACAGTAATGGACGGATATAAACGGGAAGGTATACGTGACCCAGAACATCACACTTCCCATCATCCACGAAGGACAGGTCATCGGTGCGGTCGAACTCACCAAGGACCTTACCAATATGGGTGCGCTTCAGGATAAGCCTGAATTCCTTCAGTCCATAAGTCAGGACGGAAGCTATCATCCCAACCGGGATTCCAACGACAGGACGAGTTTTGAGGATATCCTCACCATAAACGATGGCATGCTGAATACGATAGAGCAGGCGAAACTGTTCGCATCGAATAACAATCACATACTGATCTATGGTGAGACCGGAACAGGCAAGGAAATGTTCGCCCAGGCTATCATAAACTATATGGTAGCTCCCAAGCAGAAGGTCATCATACAGAACTGTGCTGCAGTTCCGGACAATCTCATAGAAGGAATACTTTTCGGCACAACGAAGGGATCATATACGGGAGCGGAGAATAAAAAGGGCCTGTTCGAGGAAGCGGACGGCGGCATATTTTTCCTGGACGAGCTGAACGCGATGCCTTACGGAGTCCAGGGAAAACTCCTGAGGGTCCTTCAGGAGGGCACCTTCAGACCGCTTGGCGCCAGTAAGGAAAAGAAAGTCAACGTCAAGATAATAGCTGCGATCAACGTGGATCCAATGGAAGCCATAGAGAACAACACCCTGAGGAAGGACCTCTTTTACAGGCTTTCATCCAATATGATCTATCTTCCGCCTCTCAGGGAGAGACCGGATGACATAGAGTATCTCACTGACAATTACATAGACTATTTCAACTCGGTATACGGGAAAAACGTTAAAGGCATATCTGAAGAACTGAGAGAGTTCTTCCTGGATTACGCCTGGGAGGGAAACGTAAGGGAACTGAAGCACGTCATCGAAGCCATGATCACGATGACCACGTCAGAAATCCTGGACATAAAGGATATACCGGTATACCTGAACGGCAAACATAAGGACAAGGGGAAACGAAAATTCGAACCTAAAACCGGAGATTCCAGGGTCGTGATAGATCTCGACGAGGAGGGAATGGACCTGAGAGAAGCCGTCGACAGGCTTGAAAGGGAAATGATAGTAAAGGTCCTCGGAGAGTGCAGGGGAAACAAGACCAGGGCAGGCGAGATCCTGGGTATCCCCAGACAGACTCTTAAGTACAAGATGGACAGACTGGGTATCCCCTATGACGGCGAAAAATAGGCGAATAAATTTCTTTGCGGTGACAAAAAATTGTCGCATTATGGTGTTTTTTTCTATAAAACCCCTGAAATCCATTGAAAAAACATTGGCATAAAAATTGCTCAATAAATAAGTACACCCACAAACCGATATATTAAAGCTATACGTGAAAGGAAAAATCACATGAATTTGGAACTCAGAAAAGTTCAGATCAAAGACATCGTTTTTGATACTGAAGACAAGATAGTCGACGGAGTTCTCCATGTGGATCCGAAGAAACTGGAAGAACTGGTCCTGGAGGACAGCAAGGTCAAGTCTGTATCTTTCGATATAGCAAGACCCGGCGAGTCAGTCAGGATAGTTCCCGTAAAGGACGTTATCGAACCCAGAGCCAAGCTCGAGGGCGGAGAGGTCTTTCCGGGACTGTTCAGAGAGGACATGCAGGAGGCAGGAGAGGGCATAACCTACTGCCTTAAAGGAATGGCGGTGACATCCACGGGACCCATCGTAGGTTTCCAGGAAGGCGTTATCGACATGTCAGGCCCCTGTGTGGACTACACCATTTATTCTTCCATACTTCATCTCTGCATGATAATAGAGAAACAGGACTATGTGGATCCTCATGACCACGAAGAAGTTGTTCGTCTTGCAGGTATCAAAGTGGCTGAGGCAGTAGGAAGACTGGGCTTTGAATGTGAGGAATACGAGTCAGAGAATATAGAGTGGAAACCTATAGGAGAGAAGTATCAGGAATTCCCAGATCTCCCCAAGGTCGTATACGTATATAACTGCATGGCTCAGGGACTTCTACACGATACATATTTCTACGGAAGGGACGCTAAGGTCATAGTTCCCACCATGATCACTCCCAATGAGGTAATGGATGGAGCCATCATATCCGGAAACTGTGTATCACCGGGATCCAAGACCACCACATACATGCATCAGAACAACGCCGTCATCCGCGAACTTCTCAAGATCCACGGAACGGAGATAAACTTTATGGGCATCGTACTCAATCCTCTGATGACTACCCTTAAAGAGAAATTCCGCGACAGGATGCTGACAGTAAGGGAAGTCAAGATGCTGGGCGCTGACGGCGTCATCATCTCACAGGAGGGCTTCGGAAATCCCACGACTGACCTGATGATAGTATGTCAGGAACTGGAGCATAACGGCATCAAGACCGTAATAATCACAAACGAGGACGCAGGCGTCGACGGAATGAGCGAATCTCTTCCGGACTCCGTACAGGAGGCAAACGCCATCGTATCCACCGGAAACTCCAACGCTACCGTAATGCTTCCTGCCATGGAAAAGACCATCGGCATACTTAAGGAAGTTGAAAGAGTCTGCGGAGGAAACGTTACATCCATCCAGGAAGACTGAAGACTCCTTCTGGAGATCCACGGAATCATGGGCGGACACAACCTGCAGGGCAACACCAAGCTCGGCGCGGTAACTTACTAGAAAGGAGGGCGGCATAAGTGAAGAAGATATTATTCTATACAAATCAGTTCTTCGGCCAGATCGGCGGAGAAGAATTCGCTTATCAGGAGCCTTTCTTCAAAGAAGGTAAGGTAGGTCCCTCCAACGCGATGGCTCCCCAGATCAAGGACGGAGAATTCGTCAGGTCCATCATCTGCGGAGACAACTATTTCGCTGAGAACATCGAAAAGAGCCTCGAGTTCATCAAAGCTCAGGTGGAAGAAGTAAAGCCCGATCTCGTTATCGCAGGTCCTGCTTTCAACGCAGGCCGTTTCGGTATCGCCTGTTCTGAAGTCTGCAAGTTCGTACAGCAGACTTACGGTATCCCTTCGATCACGGGACTTTACTGGGAAAACCCTGCCGTTGAGATGTACAAGCAGTACTGCTATATAATCGAGACGGACAAGTCTGCTGCAGGTATCCGTAAGGCTGTTCCTCTTATCGCTTCCCTCGCAGGAAAGCTCTTAAGAGGAGAGGAACTAGGAACACCCAAGCAGGAACACTATTATCCCAAGGGACAGCGTGTCAACGTCTTCCATGAAAAGGACGGAGCGACACGTGCTGTTGAAATGCTCGTAAAGAAGCTCAAGGGCGAGCCCTATGAGACAGAACTTGAGATCTCTGTATATGAGAAAGTGGATCCCGCTCCTCCCATTGCCGATCTCAAGACTGCCAAGATCGCACTTTGCACAACAGGCGGTATCGTACCCATCGGAAACCCCGATCATATGTACGCTGCCACAGCCAAGTTCTGGAAGAAGTATCCAGTAGAGGGAGACTGCCTCGAACCCGGCAAGTGGGAATCCGTACATGCAGGATATGACCCTGTATATGCAAATGAGTCCTGCGACAGAGTAGCTCCTTACAAGGTGCTCAAGCAGTTGGAGAAGGAAGGCGTCATAGGCGAACTCTATCCTTTCCTCCTTACCACGACAGGTAATTCGACCTCCGTTGCAGACGCTACAAAATTCGGTCAGGAAATGGCGGAAGACCTGCGTAAAGCAGGCGTCCAGGCAGCCATCCTGACCTCTACGTGAGGAACCTGTACGCGTTGCGGTGCAACGATAGTCAAGCAGCTGGAGAAAGCAGGAATCCCCGCTGCTCATATCTGTACGGTTACCCCAATATCAAAGACGGTAGGCGCTGCCAGGATCTCAGGAGCTCAGGCTATCCCTTATCCTACGGGAAATCCTCAGCTTCCGCCTGAAAAGGAAGAGACGAGACAGAGAGAGATCGTTATGAACGCTCTGGAACTGCTGCTTAAATAAGGGACAGATATCAATTCGGGGAAACGGTTCGTTTCCCCGTTTTTTTGGGGGTAGATGGGTGCTGGTGTGCCCTACGGTCTTCAAAACCGGTGTGAGAGGTTAGGAGCCTCTTTGATGAGTTCGATTCTCATATACTCCCGCCATTTTTAAAAATATATCTTAAACTGAAATAGGATGATGAAGATGAAACAGGAACTTCTCAGAAATCTTCCCAAAGTGGATGAGATCATCAGGGACAAAAGGATAGAGACCTTAATGGAAAAGCTCCCCAGGGAAAAGGTGGTCGATATCGTAAGGGAAAGCATAAACTCCTTACGCACGATGATACTTGAGGAAAAGATCACTGACGAAACAGGCTCAGGGTACGAACTGGCGGTAAGTATGTCCGTCATGGAGGCTGAGAGCACCATCCCCGGAAGTTTAAGACCTGTAATAAACGCCACCGGAGTGGTGCTTCATACGAACCTCGGCAGAGCGCCCCTTTCAGAGAGGGCGTGCGAAAAGGTGATGAGCGTCGCCGGGAATTACAGCACCCTTGAGTACGATCCGGAAAAGGGGGAAAGAGGCTCAAGGCACTCTCACGTCGAAGGCCTGATAAAAAAGGTCACGGGAGCTGAAGCCGCTCTTCTGGTAAACAACAACGCTGCAGCTACCATGGTGGTACTGGCAGCTCTGGGCAAGGGCAGGGAGATAATCGTGTCCAGAGGGGAACTTGTGGAGATAGGCGGTTCATTCAGGATCCCGGACATCATGGAAGAGTCCGGTGCGCACCTGAGAGAAGTAGGCACTACCAATAAGACCAGGATCGGCGACTACGAAAAAGCCATAAACGAAAATACAGGAGCACTGCTTAAAGTGCATACGTCAAATTACAGGGTCATAGGCTTCACAGAGGAAGCAAGTCTTTCAGAACTAAGGGCACTCGGTGAAAAATACGGCCTTCCCGTAATCTATGATATGGGATCGGGACTCATGACGGATCTCAGCAGATGGGGCGTCAGAGAGCCGGTGGCCGGAGACGGACTGAGGTCCGGAGCGGATCTGGTGCTTTTCTCGGGAGATAAGCTGCTGGGCGGACCTCAGGCAGGCATAATCGCTGGAAAGAAGGATCTGGTGGACAGGATAAGGAATCATCCTCTGATGAGAGCTTTCAGAGCAGACAAGATGACTTTCGCTGCCATGGAAGGCACCCTTGAAGATTACTACGATAAGGAAACGGCACTTGAAAACATACCCGTGCTCCGCATGATAACCGAATCCTATGATTCGCTGTGTGACAGGGCGCTGAAACTTAAGGTGCTGATCGAAGATATACCCGGATCGCAGTTCTCTGCGTCTGTCATAGATACGGACGGAGCAGTCGGAGGAGGCTCTGCGCCGGATGCCGTTTTAAGGAGCAGTGCCTGTGCAGTTGATTGCGGAAACATATCAGCTGAAACTGCAGAGAGAATCCTGAGGTCAGGCGCTGTGCCCATTGTCGCGATAATAAGAGACGGCAGGGTGATCTTTGATGTAAGGACCCTTAAAGACGAGGAACTTTACGTCATAAGGGACAAAATGGCTGAACTGGCGTCAGCAGGAGAAAAGCAGGCATGAAAAATATCATCGTAGGTACAGCGGGACATGTAGACCACGGTAAGACCTGTCTTATCAAGGCTCTGACCGGCATGGACTGCGACCGCCTGAAGGAAGAAAAGAAAAGAGGCATAACCATTGAGAACGGATTCGCAGACATGATCTGCGGAGACTACAATATCTCAGTGATAGACGTGCCGGGTCATGAGAAGTTCGTAAAGAACATGCTCATGGGTATCGGCGGCATAGATATGGTGCTTCTGGTAATAGGACTGGATGAAGGCGTGATGCCGCAGACTGTGGAGCATTTCCGCATACTGGAGATGCTTGATATCAGACGCGGCATAATCGTATTCACGAAACGGGACATGACCGACGACGAGGAATGGATAGAACTCGTCAAGGAAGATGCCAGGGAACTGGTAAAGGGAACCTTCATGGAAGGTGCTCCTGAAATAGAGGTGTCGGCTTTTACAGGGCTTAATATCGAGGAACTTAAGGAGCTTATCCTTGATACCATCGACGACAGCCTGCTCAAGGACTCCTCGGGAATGCTTTTCAGGCTTCCCGTTGACAGGGTCTTCACCATAGAAGGATTCGGTACCGTAATAACCGGCACTCTGATGGAAGGATCGATCAGGGCAGGCGATGACGTGATGGTGTATCCTGACGAAAAGATACTCAAGGTGAGAAACGTTCAGGTACATAACGAGACCGTGGATGAAGCTCTGGCAGGGCAGAGGACCGCTCTCAACCTTCAGGGAGTGAAAAAGGAGGAACTGGAGAGGGGAAAAGTCCTGGCTAAGCCGGGCAGCCTTACACCTTCAAGGTTTCTTGATCTCAGGCTTGAACTCTTCAGGGATACGGACAGGACCGTGCTGAACGGTTCCAGAGTGCATTTCTACTCGGGTTCATCTGAAACGGTGGCCAAGGTGAATCTTCTTGACAGGGAGGCCCTGACCAAAGGAGAATCCTGCTACTGCCAGTTCAAACTGGAGGAGCCCGTTGCTCTCAGAAGAAACGACAGGTTCATAATAAGGTTCTTCTCGCCGACAGACACCATAGGCGGAGGAAAAATACTTGACGCGTCCCCCATCAGACATAAAAAGACTGAAGAGGGCGTCATAGAAGCCCTTACCATAAAAGATACCGGAAGCGAAGAAGAAGTCGCAGAACTTCTGATCCGGGAGAGTCGTCAGGCAGCTTCGGACATCAGGGATATTTCGCTTAAGCTAAACGTATCTGCTGAGCATGCCGGGGGGATCCTGAAGGATCTCCTTGAAAACAGACGGATCATAAAGGTGAAGGAAGATTCTTTCATACACGAGAGCTTTCTGTTAAGGGCTGAGGAAGCTGCCAAATCTATTCTGACAGAATATCACAGTCTAAACAGAATGTCTCCCGGACTTGTAAAAGCGGAGTTCAGATCGCGCCTCGGGGCGGCTTTAAAGACAGAAGACAAAAAGCTTGTTGAAGAAATCGTACGGATCCTCTATGAGAGAAAGGTCATAAAGGAGAAGGATAACCGGGTATCTCTCTTCGGTTTCAGCGTTGAGATGTCTCCCGAGGAGAAGAAGACCAGAGAGCGGCTTTTAAAGAGATACAGAGATGCAGCCTATGAGATGCCTACGGTGGAAGAGGCACTCAGCTCCGAAAAAGATAAAAGAAACGCTCAGCATATGCTTGAGACAATGGCGGAGGAAGGGCTTGTCGTAAGGCTGGATCATCAGTTTTATATTGAAAGAGAGTGCTTTGACAGAGCTGTCAAAAAACAAACAAGTTACTGATTCGAAGCTTTTTATCATCTTGCCTTCAATGGCTTTAGTATTCAATACTGTAATGTATTCAGTTTTCAA
>CACZGZ010000073.1 GCA_902780845.1 uncultured Eubacteriales bacterium | reverse complement strand
CCCATTTATCTCGGCCTTTCCGGTCTCGGTATGCTGCTTCTGTATGCGTACTATAAGGAAGAAAGACCAAAGTATGCCACCGCGGCAATGGTTCTGGGCATATTTATCCTGTTCGTCGCTTTCATGCAGATGAGAAGTCGGGGATGGCTGAAGTATTTAGGTTTTAATTTCTGAGCAAATAATGAATAATAAAGTAAAGGGCATAGGAGCTACGCTGATATCCGCGATATATTTCGGCTTCGTGCCCCTTCTTATGAAAACTGTATATGCGGGAGGAGGGAATTCCTTCACTGCGGCTTTTCTGAGGTTCGGGCTGTCGCTTCCGCTGCTTTTCATATTCTGCAAGGTGAAGGGAGTGGACCTCAGGGTAACCCGGGAGGAACTGAAGCATTTCATCCTGATCACCGTATGCGGATATGCAGGTACCACGCTTCTGGTATTCAACGCATACAACTTCATCCCTACGGGAATGGCTACTACCATACATTTCCTGTATCCTACCTTTACCGTGGCAGGCCTGATGATTTTTTTCAGGGAGAAGATAAGCAGGACGAAGATATTGTGCGTCGTGCTGTGTCTGACAGGAGTCGTATTGTTCTATGACGGCGTGTCCGGGGGATCCTTCATCGGTATAATCCTTGCTCTCTGTTCTTCCATGACTTACGCCTTTTATACCATATTCCTGAGCAAGAGCAAAGTGCTCAAGGATATGGAACCCGCCAAGCGGCTCATGTACATGCATACCATCGCCACCCTGATGATGCTCATCATAGGTCTCGTTTCGGGGACTCTGAGTTTCAGCATGACGCCTCTGGGCTGGGGAGCCATGGCGCTCACCGCCAACCTGTCGGCCTTCGTGGGAGCCATGCTTTATCAGATCGGGGTCAAATACGTGGGATCCGAGAGCGCTGCCATGCTCAGCACGTTTGAGCCCATAACCAGCATAGTGATAGGAGTCCTGGTATATAACGAAGCCATGACTCTCAAGATAGCCTTAGGCTGTCTCGCCATAATTATAGCAACACTTATAATAGCAAAGACAGAAAGTAAAGATTAATGGGAGTTATAGTTACAAACATAGCGGCTATATTTATCATAATGGGAGTGGGATTCTTTGCGAATAAGACCGGGCTCCTTCCCGAAAAGGCAAATGATTACCTGTCGCCGCTTCTCATAAAGGTGACGTCGCCGTGCATGATATTCAACAACATAGTCAGCATGGACACAGGAGAGGGCATGGTGAAGGAAGTCCTCACCATGATGGCTGGGGCAGCCGTATTCTTCGGGCTGTTCGCGCTGGCAGGCTGGTTCCTGTGCGTGAAGGTGATGAAGCTTGAGAACGACAGCAACTGCGGCGTGTATATCATGCTGTTCGCAACGATCAACAACGGTTTCATGGGACTTCCCATAACCCTTGAGGTCTTCGGCGAAGAAGCGATGTTCTTCATGGTATTTTTCCAGATGATGCTTCTGATCTTCGTGTTCGGACCCGGGATAGCGATCACTAATTATGGTGATAAAAAGGAAAAGGGAAAAGGGAAGGGTTCTGTAATCAGGAACATATTCAACCATAATACGGTTGCGGCGCTTTTGGGAATACTGGTGATGGTGACAGGCCTGAAACTCCCTGAACTGGTCATGAAACCGGTGGGCCTTATCGGAGACATAACTACTGTTATATCGATGCTTGTAATAGGAATACAGCTGGGTACGAGCAACTTCAGAAAGATCAGGGGAAACAGGGCGCTTATGACGGAATCGATACTGAAGATGCTCCTTGTTCCTGTGATCACCTTCCTTCTGGTGAACTGGCTGCCAATAAGCAGTGTGATAAAACTGGCGCTCGTGTTCGGAGCAGCCTTCCCGTCAGCCGTTATAGTTTCACCCATAGCTTTTACAGAGGGAAAGGACGGGACGCTTGCTGCAGAAGGAGTGGCGCTCACCACTCTTATCTCGGTGATAACCATACCGGCTGCGGCGCTGATCCTTTCGGCGATCTATCTTTAAAGAGAAATATTATTATGATGGCAGACCCCGTTGACAAGGACGGGGTTTGGTTTTATAATAAAAAAGAACATATGTTCTTTTTGAAATGATTCAGAACCACAATCGCACAGGGGAGCGGATAAGATGAGAGTGCTTGAAAAGGATGTGGACATGCTGAGCGTTTCCTATATCGGGAAACCTCCGCAGCCGAGAAAATTCAAACTCAGGTTCAGGGACGGAAGTTTCAGGACCGTAAGCGTGGATCAGATAAAGAGGGTGGACAGCGTGACTCCTAACGGACACCCTAATTTCGTATACTATTGTTACTCTGAAGTGGATGACAGGATAGTTGATTATGAGCTCAGATATTTTGTCAAAGAGATGAGATGGGAACTTTACAGGGTCTATGAATAATTTTTTGTTGAATTGTTTATTTTTTTTTGTTATAATATCACGGCTGGTTTATAGTTTTATTCATGTTCAATAACATCAGAAAGGTGTAAGTTATATAAAAATGGAAAACAAATACGACGTGCTGGTGATAGGATGCGGCGTTATCGGCGCTGCAGCAGCATATGAACTGTCGAAGTATGACCTCAGGGTGGGCATCCTTGAGAAGGGAAACGACGTATCCCTCGGAACCACCAAGGCCAACTCCGCGATCATCCACGCAGGCTTTGACCCCGAGTCAGGCACTCTCATGGCCAAACTCAACGTGAGAGGATCCGAGCTTGCAGCTGAGATCTGCGAGAAACTGGACGTTCCCTACAGAAGGAACGGAGCTATGGTAGTTGCTTTTTCTGAGGATGAAGTACAGACATTAAAGGGCCTTTATACCAGAGGAACGGTAAACGGAGTCAAGGGACTCAGAGTTCTCACAGGAGAAGAGGCAAGGGAGAGAGAACCCGGTCTCAGCCCTGAAGTCAAGGGAGCTCTCTATGCGCCCACTTCAGCTATCATATCCCCCTGGGAATACTGCCTTGCTCTTGCAGAGACCGCAGTGATCAACGGAAGCGACCTCATGCTCAACACTGAAGTGACAGCAATGAGCCGTGAGGACGATCTCTGGAAGGTGACAACGAACAAGGGCGAATATTTTGCGCCTTATGTAGTGAACGCAGCAGGAGTTGACGCTATAAGCGTACACGAGATGGCAGCTCCTTCAAACTATGTAAGCAAGCCGAGAAGAGGAGAATACTTCCTTCTCGACAAGTCAGAAGGCACCAGGACCGATCATACGATATTCCAGTGCCCCAACGCTGACGGCAAGGGCGTTCTGGTAACACCCACTGTCCACGGAAACCTTCTCGTAGGTCCCAACTCCGAGAACGTTGACTGGGACAACACTGCCAATACCACGGCAGGACTTAACTTTGTAAGGGAAACCGCTAAGAGATCCATTCCCGGGATCCTCTTCAACAAGAGCATCAGGAACTTTGCAGGCGTGCGTGCCACGACCGATCACAAGGATTTCATCATCGAAGAGGCTGCTCCCGGATTCATCGACTGTGCAGGAATCTGCTCACCCGGACTCTCAGCAGCTCCCGCTATCGGAGAATATGCTGTTGAACTTCTGGAGAAGAGCGGCATGAAGGCAGAGCCCAAGGAAAACTTCATCTGCGAAAGAAAGCGCATCAGATTCAACGAGCTTACAGATGAAGAGAAGGCTGAGATCGTTAAGGAAGATCCTTCATACGGAAGAGTCATCTGCAGATGCGAGACCGTAACTGAGGGTGAGATCCTCGAGTGCTTCAGAAGACCTATTCCTCCCGTATCCATCGACGGAGTGAAGCGCAGGGTAGGCACCGGCATGGGAAGATGCCAGGGCGGATTCTGCGGACCCAGAATCTCAGAATTGTTTGTTCAGGAATACGGCTATGACGTGACTGAAGTTCTTCAGGACAGAGCCGGATCTGAAATGTTTGTGGGAAAGACGAAGGAGGGACGCTAAATGTATGATGTTATAGTTATAGGCGGCGGCCCCGCCGGAATGGCAGCAGCCTGCGCAGCCCACGACAGCGGACTGAGAAACATACTTATAGTTGAAAGAGACGTGGAACTCGGAGGCATCCTGAATCAGTGCATCCATAACGGTTTCGGTCTCGGATATTTCAAAGAGCAGCTGACAGGACCCGAATACGCTCACAGATTCATCGAAAGAGTACACCACAAGGGCATCCAGGTAATGCTGGATACAATGGTGCTTGACCTTTCAACAGAGGAAGCTGAAGGCGGCAAGGGACCTGCTAAGAAAATAGTTACAGTTGTAGGAAAAGAGACAGGCTTCAGAAAGCTGGAAGCCAAGTCTGTCATCCTCGCCATGGGATGCCGTGAGAGGACAAGAGGCGCCATCAATACTCCCGGTATGAGACCTGCAGGAGTTCTCACTGCGGGAGCTGCCCAGAGATACGTGAACGTCGACGGTTACATGCCCGGTAAGAAGGTCGTTATCCTTGGATCCGGAGACATCGGTCTCATCATGGCAAGACGTATGACCCTCGAGGGAGCCAAGGTCCTCGCCTGCGTGGAAGTAATGCCTTTCTGCGGAGGACTTGCAAGAAACGTCGTACAGTGTCTGGACGATTTCGGTATTCCTCTTTACCTGTCCCACACCGTTACCGATATCAAGGGAAGAGACAGGATCGAGCAGGTAGTCGTATCCAAGGTGGACGACAAGATGAGACCCATCCCCGGAACTGAGATGTATTTCGACTGCGATACACTCCTTCTTTCCGTAGGACTCATCCCTGAGAACGAGCTCTCACTCAAGGCAGGGATCAAGGTTGATTCCAAGTCAAACGGAACCGTTGTACATGAGAACATGGAGACCACGGTAGAGGGATTCTTTGCATGCGGAAACGTAGCTCACGTGCACGACCTCGTTGACAACGTTACCCGTGAAGCTGAAAAGGCAGGAAGATCAGCTGCAGAATACGTTCTGAGCAACTACTACACCCTCTGGGTACAGAATCAGATCTGCTCAGGCTGCGGCACATCCACATATTACAGGAAGAAGGGTGACATCGTTAAGTTCCTCCCGCCCAGCCCGGACGGAGCTGCATTCAAGATGGGAAAGAACGAAGTTATATGCACCGTATGTCCTAACGGATGCCATCTGAAGGTACATGTAGAGCACGACTATAAGGTAACAGGAAACGGCTGCCCTAAGGGCAAGGCTTACGGAAAGGCCGAGTTCACCAACCCGACCAGAGTTATCACCTCCACTGTCAAGCTTAAGGCAGCAGGAGACAATGAAGCTCTCGATTCCAGGATCCCCGTCAAGACAAGCAATCCTATCCCTAAGACCGAGATCATGAATCTCATGAAGGTCATCGATGAGATCGAGCTCACCGAGAGACCGGAGATCGGTCAGGTACTCGTAAGAGACGTGCTTGGACTCGACGCCAACCTGATCGTAGCCAAGGGCTGACAGATTTCATTTAAGTTTCACTTTATATTCTATGCTAAATAGGTTATAATTTAGACAGGGCAGAGTTTGATCAGCCCTGTCTAATTCTTTTATCAGGAGTGTGAAGCCAAGTGAAGTGGACTGAACAGGAAGCAAGCCTTCCACTCGGAAAACAGGAAGGATTTGAAAAGTTTCATCACGAGTATGAAGCTGCGATGAGAAAGGTCAACGCCAAGGTCGAGATCCTCACCAGTGATTTTGAGGTAAGGAACGACTACTCACCTATACATCACATCGAAAAGAGGCTTAAGACCGCTGAATCGATAGAGGAGAAACTGACCAGGCTGGGATGTGAAGTATCCATTCCCTCGGCAAGGGAAAATATCAAGGACATCGCGGGCCTGAGGATAATCTGCAATTTCATTGAGGACGTATATCAGGTGGCGGACATGCTTACCGCCCAGGACGATATAGAACTGGTGACCTGCAAGGACTATATCAAGAACCCTAAGGATAACGGCTACAGGAGCTTGCATCTGGGACTGAAAGTTCCGGTGTTCCTCATAGACAGGAAAGTGGTGGTTCCGGTGGAACTCCAGATAAGGACGGTAGCCATGGATTTCTGGGCGTCTCTTGAACATCAGCTGAGATATAAGCAGAACAACGAAGGGCGCATCTCAGCCAAGACGAACATCGAGCTCAAGGCCTGCGCTGAAGTATCCGCCAAGCTGGACGCTCAGATGCAGAAGATCTTCGATGAGGTCAAGAAATAACATATGTCAGCTGCGCGCAGGCCGAGCTTGAGTAAGCTTGGGCTGCGCTTTTTTAAAAATCATGGAAAAAACGCTTTTGGGAAAAACTGAAAAGAAGGTGTCGCGGGCAGGCTTCGGTGTGCTGGCCATAGGACGCACCCACAGGGATCTTAAGGATGAAGAGGGATCTGACCTTCTTCTCTACGGGCTGGAGAAAGGGATAAACTTCTTCGATACAGCTCAGTATTATGAGGAATACCCCGTCATGAAGGCTTTTTTGAAAAAGGCGTTTGACGGCGGTCGTTCCAGGGATGAGATCGTGATCTGCACCAAGTCTCTGGCGGAAGATGCCGGAAGCATGAGGGACGCGGTCGATGAAGCGCTTAACGAGATGGACCTCGGATATATCGATATCTTCCTCATGCACGAGGTGAGATCCGGACAGCTTGAGGAGCGTTCAGGCGCCTGGGAGGCTTTGAGGGAACTTAAGGCAGAAGGAAAGGTTCACGCTATAGGCATATCCACCCATCATACGGACGTGGCTGAAAAGGCGGCGGAGCTTCGGGACTGCGACTGCGTATTCGCGCTTCTCAACGCGGAAGGCCTTGGGATAAGAAAGGGTGAGACGGGAGGCCCTGGAGAAAGGCTCCCCGGATACCGGATCCCTGACAGACAGGGCACCAGAGAGGAGATGGAGGAGGCTCTTGGGAAGTGCCATGATGCCGGACTGGGAGTATTCACCATGAAGGCCCTCGGCGGCGGGAACCTGGCCGCTGATTACAGGGAGGCGCTGGACTACGTCTTCAGCAGGTCTTTTGTTCATTCGGTGATGCTGGGTATGAGCTCACGAAGCGAGATAAACGATCTTCTGGACTACCTTGAAGGGAAGCTCGGAGAAGACTACGTTCCCGACGTCTCGGACAAGGTGCTTAAGGTCAATCACGATGACTGCGTAGGCTGCGGTGAATGCATGAAAGCCTGTGCTTCCGGAGCCGTATATTACGGAGATGACGGCTTAAGCGTTATAGACCGTGACAGGTGCATAGACTGCGGCTATTGTGCCTATGCATGTCCCGTGAGAGCAATAATCAGAGTATAAGGGCAGGCGAAGGCTCTAAATGTCAAAAAAGCCTTGATTTTTCTGCGTTCAGGGTGTATTATTGCTATGTTAAGAATAAGTTATTGCTTAAGGAGTGGTAAAAAACCACTCCTTAGTTATTGATTAGATATATTTCGGAGGGGAAAATGGCAAACAAGACAGTCAGCCTGGTTGAAGATCTGACGGCGGATTTTCTTAAAGAAAACGATCTCATGCTCTGGGACTGCGAATTCGTCAAGGAAGGACGCGACTGGTTCCTGAGGCTGTATATAGACAGGACCGACGGTGAGTACGTTTCCACTGACGACTGTGAGATGGTGAGCAGCTTCCTTTCAAAGGAACTGGACGAGAGGGATCCCATCGAAC
>CACZGZ010000072.1 GCA_902780845.1 uncultured Eubacteriales bacterium | reverse complement strand
CCGGCGAGAGCAACTATCATAAGTGGAATTGCATAAAGCATTGTCTGCTGTATCAGGAATACCATTACTTCTCGCCTCCTTCCTCAGTTTCAGCTGAAACAATATCGGGACTTTCTCCTATCTTATCAATTGCCTCTTCCAAAGAACTCTCAGCAGGTCCAGATACAGCCTCTGCCGTTGCGGCAGCCTGTGAAACTGCGGCTCCTGCTGCTCCTTTATTCTCAGCGGGTGCGGGTTCATCGTTTACGTTTCCGCCTGTGCCCTTTCTGATCTTCTTGGAAAGAACGGTCTTGAAGAGCATTGAGAATGCTGACAGATATACGATAACAGCGATGATGATATCGGAGATGTATTCGTTATATGCTGTCAGGTACTTCAGCTGAAGTCCGGAGATATTGAGCATTGACATGAATATTCCGGAGAAGATAACTCCTATAGGATGGTTTGCAGCAAGCAGCGCTACGGGGATTCCGTTGAATCCTTCTGCAGGAAGCTTCTGGTATGTTGACCAGTAGAACTCCGTATTACCTGACAGGTAGTAGAGAGATGCGCCTGCAGCTGCGAGGCAGCCTGCGATAGCCATTGAAAGGATTATGTTCTTTTTATCGTTGATACCTGCGTACTTAGCAGCATGCCTGTTTGATCCGCAGGCTCTGAGCTCGTATCCGAAGGTAGTCTTTGTCATCATTACCCACATAGCGATGGCGATGATCACTGCGATCCAGAAACCTCCGTTTGCCTGTGATCCGGGGAAGATGACGTTCATGAGCATCTTAGGTGTTACAACGCCCACGTTCTTAAGAGGGATTATATATCCGACCTTGCCGCCCTCTGCTGAGTTCTTGAAGGCTTCATGTGCGTCGAACCACCAGGTTACCAGGTTCGCCGCTATCCAGTTGGTCATGATACAGGTGATTACCTCGTTGATATTCAGGAAGGCCTTGAAAAGACCCGGGATAGCTCCCCAGAGTCCTCCGAGGATGACGCCTGCAAGGAATGCGCAGAGCCATGCAACGAAGGTGGGCACGCCTGCCCAGCCGAGCCAGAGACCTACAGTAAGAGTTCCCATGGTTCCCATGAGGTACTGTCCTGCGGCTCCGATGTTGAAGAGTCCTGTCTTGAACGCTACCGCTACCGAAAGACCTGTCATGATGAGAGGTACGGCACGGAAGAGCATGTTTCCGAGGTTGACTGCATTGAATCCGAAGCTTAACGCGGATCCGTTTCTTCCTGTGGAGAATACTCCCAGGAATACCAGTCTCACACCTTCCCATATACCTGCAGGGGTGATATTAGATTTAAGAAGACCGACTACTACTACGATTATGGCACCTACCGCCATACCGATAAGGATCGATATCAAGGCTGAATAAACTGCCACTGCCCCATCGGTCTTATACCATTTAGTCTTTCCCGTTCCGGGTTCCAGTCTTGGCATTTATTCCGCCTCCTTTCCCTGACGCTTAGCACCGGACATGTAAAGTCCGAGTTCTTCAGGAGTAGTCTGCTTGGGATCGACTTCACCGACGATCTCGCCCTCGTAGATAACCAGGATCCTGTCTGAAAGTCCCAGTACCTCATCGAGTTCAAGGGATACCAGAAGTACCGCATGACCCTTGTCACGCTCGTTTACTATCTGAGCATGGATGTGCTCGATAGCTCCTACGTCCAGACCACGGGTGGGCTGAACTGCTACAAGGAGAGGTTCATCTCTGTCGAGCTCACGGGCAATGATAGCCTTCTGCTGGTTTCCTCCGGACATTGAACGTGCGATGGTGATAGGTCCCTGACCTGAACGTACGTCGAAATCCTTTATGAGTTTCTCAGAATACTTTCTGACTTCATCGAATTTGATGAATCCGTGATTCTGGAATCTTGGCTCCCTGTACTTCTGAAGTACCAGGTTCTGTTCCAGGGTATATCCCAGGACCAGACCGTGTTTATGTCTGTCTTCGGGGATGTGGGACATTCCTGTCATAGCGCGCTTTCTGATGGAAGCGTTTGAGATGTCATGTCCGAGAAGAGTGATCTTGCCGGCGGAAGCCTTTTCAAGTCCTGTAATTCCATAGATAAGCTCCGTCTGTCCGTTTCCGTCGATACCTGCGATGCAAAGGATCTCACCCGCATGTACTTCGAATGAAACGTTGTTTACGGCATTGTTCTTATGGATCTTGGAAGGAACTGTCAGTCCTTCTACTTTAAGGACCGTTTCCTTGGGTTCAGCGGGTTTTTTGTGGATCTCCAGCTGAACGGGACGGCCTACCATCATGTTGGATAATTCCTGCTTATTGGTATCCTTGGTGTTTACAGTACCCACGTATTTACCCTTACGAAGTACCGTAACTCTGTCGGAAACCGCCATGATCTCGTTTAATTTATGAGTGATGAACAAGATGGATTTGCCCTCTTTGGCGAATCCTCTCATAATTTCCATAAGTTCGTCGATCTCCTGGGGAGTAAGAACAGCCGTAGGCTCGTCGAAGATGAGGATATCGTTATCCCTGTATAACATCTTCAGTATCTCGACACGCTGCTGCCTACCTACCGTGATGTCCTCAACCTTAGCGTCAACGTCGACCTTAAGACCGTACTTCTCTGAAAGAGCGATTACCTTCTCTCTCGCTTCTTTCTTTTTCAGGAAACCAAGTGCTCCTGTAGTCTCAGCTCCTAAAATAATATTATCCAGCACGGTAAAAACGTCGATGAGTTTGAAGTGCTGGTGTACCATACCTATGCCGAGAGCTGTAGCATCGTTAGGATTATCGATCTTTACGACCTTTCCGTCCTTTTTGATCTCGCCTGCTTCGGGCTGATACAGTCCGAAAAGCACGCTCATCAGGGTGGACTTACCTGCTCCGTTCTCGCCCAGAAGAGCATGTATCTCCCCTTTTTTGAGCTGGAGCGTTATGTCATCATTTGCCACGATCCCGGGGAATTCCTTACGGATGTGGTTCATTTCAATTACATATTCTGACATAATTCCTGTACCTTTTCTGTATAAAACGAAAAAATTTTTTGAAAAAAGGGGGAATTTTCATTCCCCCTTTTCAGTCATGTACTCAAAACATGAAGTGCTTTACTTATTTCACGAATGTAACGTGCTCTAAACCTGCTGTGCTGGGGTCAGCAACTTCGGAATTGTCAACAACGATCTCGCCGCTCTTGATCTGCTCGAAGAGTGCATTGTACTCGTCTACAGACCAGTTCTGGAGTGACCATGTGTCAACAGGAAGACCTACTGCGTCGTCAGCTGCGCCGAGAACGAGTGATCCGCTCTGAAGTCCGTTTGTGTAGAAGTTGTCGAGAGCAACCATTACAGACTGAGCAAGTCCCTTCATAGCTGAAGTTACAACTGCATCAGACTGATTTGACTGGTCAACGTCAACACCGATGATAGCAGCGTCTGCAGCTTCTGCAGCAGCAGCTCCGGAGTTGAACATTGTTCCGCCGCACATGAAGCAAACTTCTGTACCTGCGTTGAACCATCCTGCAAGCATAGCCTGAAGGTCATCAGATGCTGAGAAGGATGAACCGTATTCCCAAGAATATCTCATTTCTACGTCTACGCCCTTAGCTTCAGCAGCTGCGTTAGCACCCTGTGCATAACCGTAGCCGTATCTGATACATGCAGGGTTGGAACCGCCGCCACCGCCGGAGAATCCGAGCTTGGTGTAGCCTTCCATAACTGCTGCATAACCTGCAAGATATCCAGCCTGCTCTTCCTGATAGGAAACGCCGAGGATGTTGTCAAGTCCTGTATCCCATCCATCGATGAATACGAACTGTACGTCAGGATACTGAGGAGCAACTGCCTCAAGAGCTGTATCCTGTAAGAATCCGGGTGTTACGAGAACTTCTGCACCTGCTTCGCAAGCGTCAGTCATAGCCTTGATTCTGTCGTCGTCTGTAGCACTGGATCCGTTAGCGGGCTGATAGTACTTGTATGTCTTACCATTTTCATAAGCATACATCTTAACGCCGTTCCATGTGAACTGGTTGAAGGATCCATCCTTTAACTGACCAACGTCAGTAACCATAGCGATCTGATATGTTCCGTCTGCGGATTCGCAGTTGTCATCGATATCGTCGAAAGATACTGCTGCGGGTTCACTTTCGCCTTCGCCCTCAGAGGATCCACTGTTGCCGCCGCAAGCAGCAAATGTGAATACCATAGCGAGGCATAAGAGTAAAGCTAATAACTTTTTCATCTTTTTCCTCCTATTTCGAGTTTTTAACTTACAGAGTTAATTATAATACAAAACACACAGATATAAAAGAAATTTTTTCACCTAATCTACATATTTTGCGTATTTTTTTGCGAGTTATCTTGCACTGAGTTTACTGTAATAAAACTTCTGTCATCCATTCCACTATAGCGGCCGTAAGCCCCCAGATAGTGTGGCCTTCCCAGTGCCAGAAAAATATGTCCTGCCAGGCGTCTCTCCACCTGTAATTCGGGTCTATCCCGTGCTTTTCATAGGGGAAGCCTTCCGTATCCTGAATTATCCTTCCCCTGTAATAATCGGGTTCGTTTTCCAGAAAGAATCTTACCGGAACGGTGAACACCTCAGCTACCTCTGCATCCGGCTTTATCTTATCCTCCCAGCCTTCTTTCAGCATACCCACCGTGGTGTGCATCCTTATCCTGTTTACCTCGAGTACGGAATCGAAGCGCCCGAGGACATCTATCATATCCTCTCCGATCCCTATCTCCTCACAGGTCTCCCTTAGAGCCGCCTGGATCTCAGTTTCGCCCTCTTCTATCTTTCCTCCCGGGAAACATACATCCCCCGGCTGTCTGATATCCCTGGATCTCACTTCGAATAAAAGCCTGAGTTCCCCATCCTTTTCCACAAGAGGTATCAGGACCGCGAATTCCTTGCGTTTTCCGACTACTCCTACAGGCCTTCCTTCAAGCCTTTTTTTGATTTCTTCTAAATTTATGTCCTTCATTTTTACCCTTTCATATCTGCGCAAAAAATAAAAGAGCGGGATAACCGCTCTTTTAAACACGCATTAGTTGAGAATAGCGCATCCGTCGAAGTTGACGCCTTCCATCTCTTCCTTTTCGGCACTGATGGAAACCACGAAATCCATTCCGTAGTTCTTGGAGATGTCCTTGAGTCTGTCGATGTACTCAGGAAGGTTCTCAATCTTAAAGTCAGCATGCTTCAGGATGCTGTCTATGAATATAGTCTCTATGTCATGGTCTGCGCTGATAATTCCATAAAGGAATCCTATATATTCATCAGAGTTTGTGACGTGCTCATAATCATCCATGCAGATGACTCTGATACGATATTTGAGATCATACATCAGTCTCTGATTCTTGTTGATAAAGATAATGCTTCCTTTGGCATGTTCTACGGCTTCATTGGCCATATCGATCATTTTCTTGGTCTTGCCGGCTCCTTCATGCCCTATAAGTAATGTAACCATGACGATTTACCTCCAAAATTCAATATTAGTGTTCAAGTAAAGTTATTATACAATATGCACGCCTTTTTTTCAACTGAAGAAATGACCTTTTAAAATCAATTTTTCAGTCTCAGCTGACCGCAGGCTGCGTCTATGTCTGATCCGAGTTCTCTCCTTACCGTCGCCGGTATTCCCCTCTTTTCAAGCGCATCCCTGAATTCCTCAGCTCTTTCCCTGGTGCCGGGAACGAATCCCTTCTCCTTTACCGCATTGAGAGGAATGAGATTCACATGACAAAGCATTCCGTGAAGAAGCGACACCAGTTTGTCGAGATGACCTCTGTCGTCGTTCACTCCATGTATCAGAGTGTACTCAAAGGTGATCCTTCTTCCTGTCTTCTCCGTATATCTCCTGCAGGCCTCAATGAGGTCAGCCAGCGGATATGCCCTGTTTACAGGCATGATCTCAGAGCGCTCCTCAGAGTCTGCGGCATGCAGGGATATCGCAAGGTTTACCTGCGGGAAGTCGTCTCCGAACCTGTCAATAACCGGTATAAGTCCGCAGGTGCTGACCGTGATATTCCTCATTCCGAGGTTCTTTCCGGAAGGGTCGTTCATTATCCTGATGAACTTCGACAGGTTTTCATAATTATCGAAGGGCTCCCCTGTTCCCATGACAACAAGATGAGATATCTTCTCTCCTGTCGCCTTTTCCATGGCCAGGATCTCGCCGTACATCTCGCCCGCGGTAAGGTCTCTCTCGAGGCCGTTCATGCCCGAAGCGCAGAAAGCGCAGCCCATCCTGCAGCCTGCCTGTGAGGATATGCATACGGAATTTCCGTATTTATACTTCATGAATACGGCTTCAACAGCTTTTCCGTCCTTCATCCTTAAGAGACACTTCACAGTGCCGTCCTTTGATCTCTGGGTCTGTTCGATCTCAGGCAGTTCAGCCCTGAGTTCCGGAAGGCTCTCCCAGAAACTTTTAGGGACGTTTCTCATGCTTTCCGTTTCCGTATCTCCCTTGGCGACCCAGCCGAAGATCTGTTTTGCACGGAATCCCGGCTGCCCTGCTTCCTTTATGATCTTTTCAAGTTCTTTGAGTTCAAGATCGAGAATATTCATATCAGAGTTCTATCTCATCTCCGGGTTTGATGATCATAGCATCAGGCGCAATAGCTGCGAATGCCAGAGCGTTCTTCAGACTGTAATCCTTCTCCGGGCTTGAGTGTACGGGAACATTATGCTTGGCTCCTATGATCTCAGCGCAGTGAGCGGCAGCCTTGTAATCCATGTTATAGTATCCGTCACATGGAAGGAAGGCGTACTCCAGATGCTTGTCGGGGAAGGTCTTCATCTCTTCGGTCTCATCGGTATCGCCTGCGAAATACAGGTCTATGCCTTCCACCGTCACGATGAAGCCCACGCAGTCTGTCTTCGGATGGTTTTTGTTATCCGCTTCCACAGACTGTACGTATATTCCTTTATAGTCAAAGTTGTTATGCACTCCGCCCTCCAGAGCTTCAAAGTTCTGGATGATCAGACATTCGCCCTTCTTTGCAACCTTGTCGATCATATTGTGATCATGATGCTGATGTGTCACCAGGATAAGATCTGCCGGAATATCATAGTCATCGCCTGCAAAAGGATCCACGTAAATTACCGTTCCCTTGGCTCCTATGATCCTGAAACTGTTTCTTCCCATGTATAGTAATTTGGCCATAATGACACCTCCTTTTCAACTTAATTTATTTATTATACCATAATAATGATTTTTTCTCAAATAAAACTGCGCACGCTTTTAAGGCGCGCGCAGCTTACGTTTCTTAATAAAGATCTCTTTACAGTCCGAGAGCTGAGAGGATCTGCTCCTTCTGAGCAAAACCTGTGAACTTCGCAGCTTCCTTACCGTCCTTGAAAAGGATCATCGTAGGGATCGCCATGATGCCGTACTTTCTTGCGATCTCCATCTCGTCGTCAACGTTGAGCTTGCCGACTTTAAGTGTATCAGCCTTTTCCTCTGCGATCTGTGATACGATGGGGCCTACCATCTTGCAGGGTCCGCACCATGTAGCCCAGAAATCTACGAGTACCGGCTTATCTGATTTAAGAACTTCTTCTTCGAAGTTTGCTGATGTCAATGTGATCTCTGCCATGATTTCCTCCTGTTAAAACTTTTTCGTTAAGCAGTATATACCACTGTTTTTGATCTCTAAACTTTATATTCTGTAAACTTTGATGCCTGTCTTATGTCCGTTCAGGTCATAACCGTCGAGTTCAGC
>CACZGZ010000071.1 GCA_902780845.1 uncultured Eubacteriales bacterium | reverse complement strand
AGCATTGCCCTCCTTAGGATACAATGCTACCTCATTCTGCCATCCGGGTCTACCTACGCTCCGTGGATATCATCTCTTCTTATACAGAACGAGTTCCGGATCCTTTCCTTCACATCCGTATGTCGATATGAGGATGAAATCCATGTTCGCAAGTACGCCGAAACATCTGTCTCCTCCGAATTCCGGCTCCAGCTGATTCCCAAGGTATGTGGTGCCGTCATCCAGGAATTTCACATCCACTCCGCTGGGAAGACGATATGCAAGATTCACGTATCTGCCCACCAGAGCGTTCAGTTTGTCCAGTCTCGGCATGCCTTCAATGTGAAGATCGTTTATCTCTTCGATCAGTTTCCTCTTGAATGCTTCAAACTCTCCGTCGTCGCTCAGCTCCTCATATCTCTTCCAGTAGTCCAGTTTGGGAAGCATTTCTTTCATATATGCACGGGCCTGCTCTTCTGTAAAGTTTTCATTCACCATATGTCCTACACATACATCGATCAGATCGTCCATGTCGCTGTAGGTATACGTGCCGTCTGCATAGCACCACTGACAGTAGTCTTCATTCAGGGAACCGTCCTTTTCCCTGCTTATGATGCTGTCATCAAGGGGCATTCCGCAACACTGGCAGATCAGCTGTCTGGGTGAACCCAGCAAAGTATTGATGGACACTCCGAACAGATCCGAGAGTAACTTCAGAGTCTCTGTATTCGGTACAGTTTCACCTGTCTCCCATCTCGATACCGCCTGTCTGGTAACGAATACCTCCTCAGCAAGCTCGTCCTGGGTCATATTATTTTTTGTTCTGAGTTCATATATTACGTCTTTAGTTCTCATGTCGCCACCTCCTCATATCATATTCTAATATGAAGATCCCTTTAACGCACGCAACCGGTTGTTGCCATCTCCCTTTTCTTCACTCTTCGATATCTCTTCCCAAATATTCCATTGCCCTTTTCATGTTCTTCATGAACGCTTTATCCGGTATCAGAGCGATACCGTTCTCATCGCTTAAGACGATGAGGCGCTGGCCGCCTGTAAGTCCGAACAGGTCTCTCGCACCCTTGGGAATGACGATCTGGCCTCTGTCATTTATTGCAACGGAGCCCCAGATATTCTTGCCTTTCGGTGCAGGGGGGATCATTCCCACTCCTTCCACAGGTTCTGTCTTTACAAGACTGTCGATGGTGGTACCGTATACCTCAGCAAGAAGGCTGCACTTTTCAATGTCGGGAACAGTCGCCCCGGTCTCCCATTTGGCATAGGCCTGTCTTGAGATATCTATCTTCTCCGCGACCTCTTCCTGTGAATAGCCGTGGAGTTTTCTGAGCATTACCAGATTATCCTTAAGCACGACAGCACCTCCTTTCAAAGATCGATCTTTTCAAAATCATTACACGCTCTATTATATGCCAATAACGTCAGAAGCACAAATATCAACATACCCGAAATGAGCAAAACTACCTGAAGTCCTATATGATCTGTACCGAAGGCGTTAAGTGCCTCCAACCCCGGGATATGATGAAGAGTCTCCGCCAGCCCTATAACTATAAAGGCAACTATGATGTATATCACATAAGGCCTCCCTATCTTATACGCAGTCTTAAAGAAGCCTCCGACGAAGATGAGATTGAAAAGGCCGAATATCACAAAGGCCATCCCCAGTGCAAACAGATTGGCATTCATGAGGGCGTTTTCCCTGTACACCGGAGAATCCGCCAAAGCCGTCATCCTGACAGCAGTCCCTATCATCATCAGGATCACAGAGCATATTTCTATAAGGCAGACAAAAATGTATTTCCCCTTAACGACGTCCTTTTTTGCTACGGGAAGCAGGGCCGAAAAGACAATGTCGTTTGCTTCCCTTGCTGTCTGGAAGCTCTGAAAGATCCCGAGAGTAACAAAGAATGCACCGCAAAGTATCGGATATCCCGGCAGGAAGACCATGAATCCGAAGGGTATGAAAAAGAAGGCCAGAGGCGACGCGCTCAGTTTGATTTCTTTCAGCATGATGTTACTCATCAAAATCACCCCTTTCCATCCTGAGCATGGTATCTTCAAGGCTTTCACCCTCATGTGAATGCTGCTCCATAAAGGCTTCTTTGGAAGATGCGGATACTATTTTCCCTTTTGAAATATACACTATATCATCGGCGCACTTCTCGATATCCGATATTATGTGGGTGGAAAAGAATACGGCAACGCCTTCATTCTTAAGCCCGGTAAATATATCGAGGAGTTCATTTCTTGAGAAAGGATCCAGACCGCTCGTAGGCTCATCCAGGATCAGCACTTCCGCCCTGTGAGAGAGCGCTATAAGAAGATTGAACTTCACTTTCATTCCTTCCGAAAGCTCACTCGGAGCCTTAGTTTCGTCCAGGCTGAATAATTCCAGATATTTCCTGTATGAATCATCGTCCCAGGTATCATAGAATCTTCTGACGATATTTACGATGTCGCGGATCTTCTTTCTGGGATACCAGTTGACAGTTCCCGTGGAATAGCCGGTCCTCTTCTTTATCTCCTTCTCATTTCCTGTAAGCGGCATACCGAAGTATCTGATCTCTCCCCCGTCGGGATGGATCAGGTTCAGCATTGATTTTATGGTGGTGGTCTTACCCGCGCCGTTTCTTCCTATGAACCCGGTGATCTTTCCCCCATCTATGCTGAAGGAAACGTCATCCAGGGTAAAGGCGGGATATTTTTTAGTCAGACCTCTTACTTCTGCAATACTCATATTCACCTCCCAAAATTTGATTTATATGAATATTGTAAAGTTTGGTTGTCTTCAAATCTACCAACCCAAGATAACGATAAATGGGTATTTTTGTTAACTTTAGTTGCAAAAAAAGAGCTGATACTGAAGTATCGGCTCCTCTACATTACAAGTTACAGATTTCCTTTTTTGATATCACCTGTTACTTTAATACTCTATCACTATGTGACCTGCTCCCACCACTTTAAGAAGATGGGGGATTTCTTGCTTATTCCTTGTTAAAAAAACATATCGCTGAATTCTCATTTAGTTTTCTTAGTTTTCTTTTCGGGCAGTTCCGTATACATTCCCTCAAGTAATTCAGAAATCAGATCCGCATCCTCAAATCTGTCGAATACGTGCATAAGCGTTTTTGATTCCTCATACGGATAACGCAGTTCTGAATCTTCAAGAAGTCTGTCCGAAGTCGGTGTCCTCTTCAAAAACAGTTCATTAGCGCAGATATCACCTATCAGTTTACCATTAAAGTAAACAAGATATCCTCCCATCATTGATTTTATTACAATATCACCTGCTGTGGAAAAGCATTCACGTACATATTCGTTAAATTCATTCACTTTGATTACCTCCACAAATCCCGAATTATCGTCTTGTCATCAATACTACAGTCTCAACAGAATTAAGCAGACGAAACATGTCAACAGTATAGAAAACATCATAGTTGTTTTTCAGCCACCAGTTTCGTCCAGCCATTGACATCAGCTTCTGAAATAATCTCAAATCCGTTTATCTTCCAGAAATGAGTTGATTGCGGATTTCCTTTATCTATTGCCAGCCGAACAGCCTTTTTTCCAATCGACCTCAAATAATCTATAACTTCGCTGATTATAGCTGTTCCTATCTGATTTCCTTGATATATCGGATTCATCATAAAGAATCCAATATACGCAATATCTGCATTTGGATATCCGTCAATCAGATCCATGACTGCCACTAATGCTTTATCTTCGTAGAACCCCACATAATACTTATCAGACATTGAGATGTTCGGTGGCGTAATATGCAAATCATTAAGAACCTGTTCTATAGTGGGCTTTGCCTCACAGTATCGATAAAACTGTCCATTGCCACAACATAGATTCAAAATGTTTTCAGCATCCGAATCTCCCATTTTGCGCACTTCATATTCTTTGCTAAATTCTAGGACGTTTATCATCAGATTTCCTCACGTAATCCATATTAGATCAAATCATTCATACTATTTCAAATAGCCATCATTCTTCGGCTCGTACGGCACTGAAATGAAATCCTTCTTTTGGTGGTACAAGCAGCATACCGTCTCGACATGCCCCGTATGAGGGAACATGTCAACAAGTGTTGCTTCCTTGAAATCATAACCATTTTCTGTCAGGTACTTTATATCTCTTGCCAGAGTCGCAGGATCGCAGGATACGTAGACTATCCTGTCAGGCTCTGCCTGCACTACCGCGCTTAAGAGTTCCTCTTCACAGCCTGCTCTCGGGGGATCCAGGAATACCACGTCCGCATGGTCAACTGTGAGAGGCGGCTCCTTCTCAACGAGCTCGTTCACCTCGTTATATCCCATGAAGGGCTTAATCCCCATGATGGCCGGGAGGATATCTTCAGCTTTTCCTGTCAGATATCTGGTGCTCACCATTCCGTTTATCACGGAGTTCCTGTTGGCGTCTATCACCGCAGGCTTCACGGATTCGATACCGATCACACGGCCCTTGTCTTCCATTTCTTTTGCTGCAAACAGACCGATCGTCCCTACACCGCAGTAGAGGTCGAGAACCGTCTCTCCTCCCTTGAGATCAGCGTATTCCATTGCTTTTCCATAGAGTTTGAGCATCTGCTCCGAGTTCACCTGGTAGAATGACTCCGGTGATATCTCGAATTTCAGGCCGCCGGTCTCTTCTGTGATCACGGGTTTACCTGCGATGCATTTATCATCGATATATATGCTCTCAAGAGAAAAGTCTGACCCTTCGTCCAGTAGTCCTGCCAGAAGCTCAAGGTCGGGCAGTCTGCCCTTATTCTTTGTCTTGATGACCGCCATCATCTCACCTGTTCCGGGAGCAGTGCGCACCATAAGCTTATCGACTGTGCCCTTAAGGTTCTTCTCATGAAGATACTGATACAGGCCTTCTGCGATGCCCATGGCCTTTTCTGACTGGATCCTGCAGTCGGGGCAGTCCACCACATCGTGGCTCTTCTTTCTGACGAAGCCGATCTCACCGTTCTTTGACACGGCAAAAACAGCCTTGTTCCTGTATCTCAGAGGCTCATCCATTCCGATGATCGGTCTAATGACGGGATCTTCCAGGCCACCTATCCTTGTGAGCTTGTCCTTCACCCATCTGGCTTTAAGCTCAAGCTGCTCTTCGTACCTCAGATCTCCCAAAGGACAGCCTCCGCAGTCCTTTGAGAACTGGCAGAAACCCTCGTTTCTCTTGTCCGATGGCTCCAGGATCTTAAGGCCGTCCGCGAAGGCGTAGTTCTTCTTCGCCTTGGTGATCTTTGCCCTTACCTTATCTCCAAGCACACAGCCGTCGACGAAGACCACCTGGCCTTCGGTCTTACCGATGCCGTTTCCGTCGGAGCTCATATCTTCAATGTATAATTCTATGATCTGTCCTTTTTCCATATCAAATCAGATCTCCGGAACAGAATCCGTTGAGACCCTTATCTCCCTTTCAAAATCATATCTTGCAGTGTCCGCGCATGCTCTTTCGCAGCCGCAGATCACCAAAAGCGTTTCATATTTTCTTGTATCGTCTGCCATTTCAAAAGCATGGTCGGGATAAGCCTCTTTCGTCTTTTCAAAAAGCTTTCCCCTGTCATACATGGGGTTGCAGCCCCCGCAGAATTTAACTCCTATAGTCATACTTCAAAGTCCCTCTTCTTCCACAAAGGCATAAAACGCTGCCTCTTCCTTGACGTTTTCCTTTTTGACGGTGCCCACAGGCATTGCGTAGAATATGCTCTCCTCTTCACCGTCCAGGCCGAAAGCTTTATTCGCAGGTTCAGGCTCTACAGCAGCTATGGCGCAACCTCCGAGACCGATGGATTCAGCTGCGAGATACAGGTTCTCCGTCACGTGCCCTGAATCCATGAGGACCGGTCCGTGTGCCCAGACTCCATATCTCCACTCCGCCCTGTAGAAGACGCAGCTGTAGTAGAAGACCACGCTTGCCTTCTCTGCCCAGGTCTGTTCACAAAGGGACTCCGATATGAAGCCGTTCATATCTTCGATGGGTCCCAGGAATTCCAGTTGGTGAGTCATTGGGAGGTAGTGATAAAGTCCCGGATCAAGCCCCTCTACCTTTCTAACTGCCATATAGCACTCGAAGGGATGGCGGGCTCCTCCTGAAGGAACAGTCCTGAGCGTAGCGTATGACTTTCCCCTGATCTCCTTCACTCCCTGTGTGCACCAGAGAAGATATGATAGTTCAGCAAGGCTTATGGTCTCATCGGTGTATACCCTGTGGCTCTTCCTCCTGTTGATGATACCGAGGAAATCGTTATCTATATCGAGAACGCTGAAATCCTTCGGCAAATCGGCGATTTGGTCCGTCACAGGGTCTTTCGCAAGGGGCGGCTGAGGTTTCTTCAGTTCCTGATCCGTCATATAGTCTTCCGGCAGGCCCTCTTCATCGCTGAACTTAAGTATGAAGTCACGTCCGGCTTTGATCTTTTTCTTTATAACGTCTTCTTTATTCATGCCTTTTTCCCGTATCGTACTAACTGAATGCTTTTAATGTATTTTACCATAGCACAAGTCGGTGCCACAAGATATTTAAAACTACGCCCTGTTACGACCGATGTTTTTTTGGTATAATAGTCTGGCAGAAAGGTAAGATATTTATGAATAAAAGAAAAATAAGACTGATAGTGCCGCTTGCGGTACTGATCGTTCTGGTACTGGTTTGCGTGGTATATCTTTCGGATTACTACCCGGCAGCAGAAGACGAAGGTGTATTCGGGAACGTCATGCTCACAACTGAAGACGGCCTTATGTACTTTGACGGGCCCGGCGAAGACAGCGCCCTGATTTTCTATCCGGGCGGCAAAGTGGAATATTCAGCCTACACCTCTCTCATGGACAGGCTCGCTGAAAGCGGGATCGACTGTTTCCTGGTGGACATGCCGGCCAACCTGGCGTTTTTCGGAGTGGACAAAGCCGATGAGATAATGGATTCATACGACTACGATAAATGGTTCATCGGAGGTCATTCTCTGGGAGGAGTTGCCGCTTCCATGTATGCAGGTGACCATGATCTGGATGGCCTGATCCTCCTTGCTTCATACCCGACTGAAGAGATCGACGAACCCGTGCTCTCCGTATACGGCAGCGAGGACGGAGTTCTGGATATGGAGAAGTATGAGGAAGCTAAAGATCTGCTCCCCGAAGAACATACCGAAGTGATAATCGCTGGCGGTAACCACGCTCAGTTCGGGGACTACGGTGAGCAGGACGGAGACGGCATCGCGACTATCTCAGCAGATGAACAGCAGGATGCGACAGCTAATGCTATAATAGAATTTATCGGCGCAAAAAACTAAAAGATCCGGGACCGTTCCCGGATCTTTTCATGTTCAGTTTCAGATAAGTCCTTTTTCTTTGAGAATCTTTTCCACAAGTGCCACGCTCTCCTGTACGAGTCCGTCACAGAAGGGCTTCTGCTCGTTTCCTTTGGCCTCGTTGTCGGCTAAGAGTGCTCCGCAGTCGGTCATTCCGCCGTGATTTTCGGCAAATGCCTTGTAGTACTCGTCCACAGTTTCCTGGTCGTTCACTCCGTAGAGTCCGAGGACTGTAACGCCTCCTACCAGGGCCCCGCAGGTGGACTTTCTCTTGAGTCCTGCTCCGAAGTTGGCGCAGATGGCTCTCATGGTCTCTTCGCTGACGCCGCCGCCTTCAGCAAAAGGAATGGCGGTGGACTGTCCGCAATTGTAGTGGGGCTCAACTATAGCTCTGAGCTCCGCAGCTTTTTCAGCATATTTACTCATAACAAACTCCTTAAAACATCCCGCAAAAGATCCTCTCCGGCTTTATCTCTTTCCGCT
>CACZGZ010000070.1 GCA_902780845.1 uncultured Eubacteriales bacterium | reverse complement strand
GGAACTTTCCCGGATAACTGGGGTACGGGAGAGAAAAAAGAGGAGAAAAAGGAAGACTACGTTTTTGATTTTTCCGGAGGCGCAGGCAATATGAGGAGCTGACTTTTCCTCATTGATATTTTTTGTTTCAAAAAGAAATAAAAAGTATTGAAAAATACTCATCTTTTGATATAATCAATATGTTTTACTGATATGGGCTGAGTTTTACTGACTCAGCTTTTTCAAACCGTCGATTGGCCGGCCGTTTTTAAAATTACCGGATAAAAAAGGAGAGATGATAGTTGTTCGGATTCTTATCCCGTGAGAGGAATTCTTCAAGCAGCAAGATGACGCTTCTGATAGTTGTGATCGTCATGGCAGCTGCTTTCGGCCTCACCTTACTTCTGCCCGCCGATGTGGATGATTTCGGCGCGGCCTCACTGATACCCGCTGTTTTCCTGATCGTATATATCTTTGCGACTCAGAGAATAATCGAAGCGCTGACGCTTGCTTCTCTTATCGGATTTATCATGGTCTCAAGACCGGGTGCCGGAGAGGAGGGAAGCTGGGTAGGAAATATCTTCACCAATTTCAGTGAGGGTATCCTCGGAGTCATGATGAGCGAGGATATAGCCTGGCTGATAATCGTATGCGGACTTATGGGAAGCATCATCGCCCTTATAGAAAAGTCCGGCGGCGCTTTTGCGTTCGGTCAGTGGATCTCGAAAAAAGCCAAGACGAAGAAGGCTTCTCTTATGTGGACCTGGTTCCTCGGGGTAGTGATCTTCATAGACGACTATCTTAACTCGCTTACTGTAGGCTCATGTATGACCAAGCTTACAGACCAGCACAGGGTGCCCAGGGAATTCCTTTCATATATAGTGGATTCCACGGCTGCACCGCTCTGCGTAATCATTCCCATAAGCACCTGGGCCGTATTCTGCTCAAGGATACTGGAGACAAACAACTGGGCTCCTGCGGGAGAAGGACTCAGATATTTCATCAAGACCATACCGTTCAATTTCTACGGATGGATCGCTGCTATCTGCGTTCCCCTCGTAATACTCGGTATCGTTCCTGTCTTCGGACCTATGAAGAAGGCTTTCCAGAGGGTCGCTGACGGCGGACCGCTGGCACCTCCCGATTCAGAGAAGATCGATATCCGTGCAGGCAAGGACGACATCATCTATGAGAATCCCAAAATGATGAATCTCTTCCTGCCTATCATCGTACTCGTAGGAGGGACCATCATACTGGATTTCGATATGCAGATGGGCGTGCTTCTCACTTTGGCATTCATGTTCGTCTTCTATCTCTGGCAGGGAGTGGTGACTCCTGTGGAGTTTACCGACGTAGCTCTTGAAGGACTGAAGAACATGATAATGCCTCTGCTTCTCATGGTTCTGGCATTTCTGTTTGCGGACGTTAACAATCAGATCCACTTCACGCTTTACGTCATTGAGACCGCGACCAAGTTCGTAACGCCTCAGGTGATGCCGCTGGTGGTATTCATCGCTCTTGCGATCACTGAGTTCATCACGGGAACTAACTGGGGAATGTACATAATCGCGCTTCCCATCGTTATCCCTCTTGCCCAGAGCATCGGATGCGACGTTACCCTTGCAGTTTCAGCTGTACTCTCAGCAGGCGTATTCGGATCGCATATCTGCTTCTACTCAGACGCTACTGTAATCACTTCAGCAGCTACGGGATGCAACAACTTCGACCACGCTGTAACGCAGGCGCCTTTCGGCATCATGTGTGCAGCTGTCTCCGCTTTGCTCTTCCTGGGAGCAGGGTTCATCATAAACTGATATTAGAATGCCTCATGCAAAAAACTGCTGAGGCATTTTGAAATATTTGATATATAAACATATTTTGTGGTATACTATAATTTAGAGCGCAAACGGAAAGAGCATTTGCGCATTGATACAGTTAAAAATATATTTTACATATAAGAGGTGATTTACAATGGCAAAAGTTGATATTTTCAGCGGATTCCTTGGAGCCGGTAAAACTACCCTGATCAAAAAACTGGTTGAGGAGGCTTACAAGGGAGAACAGGTAGTACTTATTGAGAACGAATTCGGTGAGATAGGCATAGACGGCGGATTCCTTAAGGATTCAGGCATCCAGATCAATGAGATGAACGCCGGCTGCATCTGCTGCAGCCTCGTGGGAGATTTCAGAACATCGCTTGAACAGGTACTCGAGCAGTTCCATCCCGACAGGATCCTCATCGAACCTTCCGGAGTAGGCAAACTCAGCGACATCGTTGAGGCTGTAGAGAGACTTGACGATCCCGACCTTCAGTTAAACGGCTTTACTACAGTAGTAGATGCCAAGAAAGCCAAGGTATATATGAAGAACTTCGGTGAGTTCTACAACAATCAGGTAGAGCACGCTTCAGCTATCATCCTGAGCCACACAAAGGACATGGCAGAAGATAAGCTCAAGGCTGTAGTTGAACTCTTAAGAGCTCACAACGACCACGCTACTATCATCACTACTGACTGGGATCAGCTGGACGGAAAGCAGATCCTGAAAGCTATGGAGAACAGAGACACTCTGGAACAGGCTATAGAGCTTCTTGAGAAGGAGCACGCTGAACATCATCACGATCACGATGAGGATGAATGTGACGATCCTGAGTGCAGCTGCCACCACCATCACCATGATGACGATGATGACGATGAACATGAGCATGAGCATCACCACCATCACCACGATGATGATGATGATGACGAGCATGAACATCATCACCATCACGATCACGACGATGATGACGATGATGACGACGAGAACGAACATCATCACCACCATGATCACGACCACCATCATCATCACCATGACGGACATCATCACGCTGATGAAGTATTCGATTCCTTCGGATATGAGACAGCTAAGAAGTTCAGCCCTGATTTCATCAGGGAATGCCTTGAGAAACTGGGTGATTTCGGTGAATACGGACAGATCCTCCGCGCCAAGGGCATCGTAGAGGCTGAGGACGGACAGTGGATCCACTTCGACTACGTACCCGGCGAACCCGACGTAAGATACGGTTCAGCGGAAGTTACCGGAAGGATCGTTGTTATCGGTGCCGGAGTTGAAGAAGAGGCTGTTAAGGAGCTCTTTGGAATTTGATCAATAAAGAAGTTTGGAGAAAAAGTATAATGAGCAAGAAAGAAATACCCGTATATCTCTTTACGGGATTCCTGGATGCGGGAAAGACTACATTCATACAGGAGACTCTTGAGGATCCCGGCTTCAATGACGGTCAGAAAACTCTTCTCATCGTCACCGAAGAGGGTGAAGTAGAGTATCAGCCCATAAAGTTCGCTTCATCCAATGTCAAGATCATGACTCTTGAGGATGAAGAGGAACTCACTGAAAGCTGGATGACAAATGCTGCTGCACTTTGCAACGCTGAGAAGGTAGTCATCGAGTACAACGGAATGTGGGTGCTGGATCAGCTCTATAACAACCTTCCTGAAAACTGGACGGTATATCAGGAGATGACCTTTGCAGACGCCAGGAATTTCGTAAGCTATAACGACAACATGAGGCAGCTTGTATACGATAAGGTGAAATCCACAGAAAGCATAGTATTCAAGCACATGACCCGCGATATGGATCAGATGCCCCTTCATAAGATAGTACGTCAGGCCAACAGAAGATGCGACATAATCTATGAATACGGTCCCAACGATATCGAGCTGGATAACATCGAAGATCCTCTGCCGTTCGATATGAACGCCAAGGTCATCGAGATTCAGGACCAGGATTATGCTATGTGGTACGCAGACATGAACGACAACGAAGCGAACTACTATGGAAAGACTGTTAAGTTCAAGGGAAGAACGCTTCTCGGAGGCGGTCTGAAGCCCGACGAATTCGTTATCGGACGCCATATAATGACCTGCTGTGTGCAGGATATCCAGTTCGGCGGACTGGTTGCCAAGTATCCCAAGTCAAGTGAACTTGAGCACGGCGGATGGGTCGTCATGACAGCTGAGATCGTACGCGAATATAATGACATGTACGAAGCCATAGGCCCTGTATTCCACGTTAAGGAAGTAGTCAAGTGCGATCCCCCTGAAGAGGAAGTTGCCACATTCTATTAAAAAACACTTACATCGGCAAAGTATTTTTGCTATAATACATTTCGCAATGAGTTGCAGACAAGCGTAAGTCCGATTGCATATCACGATCGGACCTGCGCTTTTTTATTGCGGTCCGAAGAAAAGAGGTCACAATGGATAAAACAAAAAACAAAAAAGGGATGATGACGGCTATCCTGTCGCTGTCTCTTCTTACGGTAATGGCCGGAGCCGCGGTGGCGCCTGCTCTGGGAACGATCAGGGAGCATTTCTCCGACTCGCCCGACACGGTGGTGCAGCTCATAATAAGCATGCCTGCGCTTTTCATATTCCTCACCAGCTTCATTTTCCCTTCGTTCTGCAAAAAATACGGGTCAAGAACCCTTGTCATGACAGGACTTGCCCTGTATATAATAGGCGGATGCGGAGCTGCACTGTTTGATAACATATGGATAGTCCTGGTATTCAGAGCTCTGGTAGGAGCTGGCGTTGGATTCATAATGCCGCTTTCAACAGGCCTTTTGTCTTATTACTATCCTCCGGAAGAACTGGACAGACTTATGGGACTGTCTTCTGCCATGAATCAGATGGGAGGGGCAGTGGCCACCTTTATAGCAGGGCTTCTGGCAACTATCAGCTGGAGAGCCGCCTTCATGGTCTATTTCATGGGACTAATCAGCGCAGTGCTCTGCCTTATCTTCCTGCCTAACGATATGATAGGGGGAAATGATAACCATGGACAGGTCGATGAAATAAGAAAAAACGAGGGAAGCCCTTTCAAAAGGTACTTCCTCTATATACTTGCGATGTTCATCCTGATGTCCACTTTTTTCATATATCCGTCAAACTATGCTCTGGAAGCAGGAAAAACAGGGAATATATCTCAGGAGGCTATCGCTCTGATCATGGCACTGATGGACGTTATTGCATTCCTGGGAGGTCTGGCATTTGTTCACATCAAGAAGAGGATAAGAGAAAATGCGCATTTCACAGCACCTGTACTCTTCATGATCGGCTATCTCATCCTGTCATTCAGTAACGGCGTTGTTCTTTCAGTAGTAGGCTCTTTATTTGTGGGCTTTGCAAACGGAGCGGGAGTGCCCTGCATCATAGCGGCAGCATCCAGGAAAGCAGGAAAAGAAGCAGTTTCCACAGTGATGCCGCTGATATCCGCAGCTCTTTATCTCGGACAGTTCGTATCCCCGTTCGTAATGTCTGCAGTAACAGCTGTATTCGGGGGGATGGGATTTGAACATCTTCCGTTCTGCTTTGCAGTCTTTCTCGCAGCGATCCTTACGGTCATCGCTTTCTTCATGAGAAAGGCTGAGAAATAGTGTTTCGCTTTTGCCTGTTTCTGTGATATATTTACAGTATGAAGAGTAAAAGAGAGATTATTAAAGAAATATATGATGTGCTGAATCACGTTGAACTGCTGGACCACGACTGCGGAGTACACTGCGGTGCAGCCTGCTGTGTGAAGGGAGGGCAGTACAGCGAGGAAGATATGGGTATCTACCTTCTTCCCGGTGAAGAGGAACTGCTGAAGGGTCAGGACTGGCTGGATATAAAGGTGAGCGATGCATCTGAACACGACCTTCCGGAGTCATGGAAGGGGAAGGTGTACTTTGCGAGATGCAAGACTCCTCCAATATGCCCCAGAGACATGAGACCGATCCAGTGCAGGACTTTCCCTCTGGCGCCTCATATCGACAGCGACGGAGAGTTTACCCTGGTCTATAACGACCTCGAACTTCCGTACGAATGTCCTCTTATAGAAGAGGAGACACCTCTTGAGGATGATTTCGTGGATGCACTTCTCGATTCCTGGGCGAGGCTCGTGGAAGACCCGCTCATCTATGATCTTGTAAAAATGGATTCGGAAGCCCGTGAGGAAGCCTTCGAGGAACTCCTTGATAAGCTCGGTTACTGAATTAGATAAAAATATTGACTGCCCGCTATCGGGCAGTTATTATTTTTTTATGAAGAAACTGAAGAAAAGGACAAAAGTACTGATCGCAGCCCTTATCGCTGTGATGGTAATATATACGGTGATCGGTAACATCATAGTAAGCGCTGCTCTTGTACCGGATTTCATGAGAAAGCTCGAAGCCTTTGAAAGGGTAACGGAACAGGGATATTCGGAAATGGTGAAGACCGACGATATCACTGAAAACGCTGCTTTAGCCAGAGAGGAGACAAAGGCTTTTCTTGAGAAGTCAGACGGCTTCAAAGTGAAAAGCACATCTGATGACGGTTATGAACTGATAGCGGCATGTTTCAGACAGGCCGAGCCGGAGGGAAAGCCCTGGGTCATACTTCTTCACGGATATACCGGATGGAAGGAAGAAATGTACCATTATGCTGCGAAGTATTATGAAAAGGGATTCAATATACTTTGTCCCGACTTAAGATGCCAGGGCGAGTCGGATGGAGACTTCATCGGCATGGGCTGGACTGACAGGTATGATGTGCTTGACTGGATAGGAAAGATTACGGACTCATATCCTGACGCTGAGATAGTACTTCACGGGGAATCGATGGGAGCGTCCTGCGCGGTCATGATGTCAGGTATGGAACTTCCGGATAACATCAAATGTGTTATATCCGACTGCGCCTTTACGGATTCCGTAAGCATGTTCAGGAAGCAGCTCAGGGACTGGTTCAGCATTCCGGATATAGGGTTCATAGGTTCCGCAAGGCTGTGGCTCAGAATCAGGGGAGGCTATGACCTTAAGGATGCGTCTGCGATAAACGAAATCAAAAAGAGCGATATACCGACGCTTTTTATACAGGGCGATCAGGACAGGATAGTGCCTGTAAGCTCAGCTGAGGAATTATACGAATCGCTGAATGCAGAAAAGGATATTATGATCGTCGAGGGGGCAGGGCATGCACAATCCTGCTATAAGGATCCGGATGCATATTACGACAGGGTATTCGGATTCATTGACAGATTTTTAATTTACTCTTAAGACTTGACTCTGCGTTTTTAAATCATTAAAATTACTCGTAAATAGATTATTACCTGAAAGTGAGGCAGCTTATGGAACATAAATATTTAGCCAAACGTTACTGGGCAGATAAGCCGACTGCCATGGGAAAGTCTGACGTTCTCGCCAGAAGCTTCAATGACGTTATAAACTTAAGCCTCGGGGATCCCGACATGATAACCCCTGAGCTTATCATAGACAAGGCATTTGAGGATGCTAAAGCAGGATACACCAAATATACCGACTTCAGAGGTATGCCGGAACTCAGGCAGGAGATAGCTAAATTCTATAAGGAAGAATACGGACTGGACATTCCCGATAACGAGATCTTCGTATCCACATCAGGCTGCATCGCCATGTTCCTGGCTCTGGAAGCCATAGTAAACGACGGTGATGAGGTAATCCTTCAGGGACCGTATTTCACACCTTATCCCGGACAGGTGAGACTGGCGAGAGGTATTCCCGTTGAATTTCCCACCTATGAGGAAGAGGATTTCCAGATCAACTGCAAGAGATTGGAAGAGTACATTACTGACAAGACAAGAGTTCTCGTCATCAACTCACCCAACAATCCTGCAGGCTCATGTCTTACGCTTGACACCATGAAGGAGATAGCAAGGATCGCAGAAAAGTATGATCTGATCGTAATCTCCGATGAGATATATACCAAGTTCAGCTTCGAGAATGAATTCATTCCTTTCAGAAGCCTTCCCGGTATGGCTGAGAGGACCATTACCATTAATTCGTTCTCCAAGAACTTCGTCATGACCGGATGGAGAATCGGAAACATCATCGCACCTTCATATATCATCGACGTCATCACTCAGATCAATGAAGGCGTTGCTTTCACAGCGCCGTCCATCTCACAGAGAGC
>CACZGZ010000069.1 GCA_902780845.1 uncultured Eubacteriales bacterium | reverse complement strand
AAATGTCGATCAAGACTGTCAATCAGGCCATGGAACTGAACATTCAGAACTATGCTGTCGTCAATTTCAAAGTGGTCGCTGACGTTGTCGATGCTATCGGAGGCATTACTGTCAACGTGGAAGATTATGAGATCGACGAAATGAACAGGTGCATCAGGGAGAACGCAATAGTTCTTACGGGAAGTGACAATACTCAGTATATCACCCAGGCAGGAGAACAGACTTTAAACGGTCTGCAGGCACTTGGATACGGCAGGATGAGAAACGGCGTAGGTGATGACTTCAAGAGAACTGAGCGTATGAGGATAGTCGCTACAGCAGCCTTTGAGAAGATGAAAACTCTTAAATTCTCTGACATCAAGAAGGTTGTAAAAGCGATAGCGCCTTTGGTCAAGACAAATCTCAGGATGACAGATATGCTGGCGTTGGGGAAAGACATTACCAAGTATACCATAAATACCGGAAAGGGATTCCCTTACAGCGTGAGCACCGGATATTACGGAGGAGTTTCATACGTATTCCCGACAAATCTCGCCGGAGACGTAAAGACCCTTCACGAGGAAGTGTTTGGTCAGACCGGTTATGTGGTATCATCTACTGCAGAATCGATCTCATATGAGACATATAACAGATATGCAAGTCAGGATTCAGGAAGCACAGCTCCGGCTGAAGAGCCTGCAGAGGAGACTCCCGCACAGGTGGAACCTACTCCGGAACCGACACCGGAGCCGACGATAGAACCGGAACCCACACCGGAGCCGGAGCCGACACCTGAGCCTACACCGGAACCGACACCGGAGCCTGAACCGGAGCCGGAACCGGAGCCGGAGCCGGAACCTACACCGGAACCGATACCTGACCCGGGAAATACTACAGAAGGTTAATACAATTAAGGAGGATATAATGGCAAATATTAATTGGGAAGACGAACAGGTTCGTAATAATTACAGACATACAGCATCACATATCATGGCACAGGCCATACAGCATATCTGGCCTGAAGCCAAGTTCGCTATAGGACCCTCTATAGATAACGGATTCTATTATGATATCGATGTGGATCACAAGTTCACTGAGGAAGATTTCCCGAAGATCCAGAAGGAAATGAAGAAGATCATCAAGCAGAACCTTCCTCTTGAAAGAACTGAAGTATCAAGGGAAGAAGCACTTAAGTTCTTCAAGGAAAGAAATCAGGACTATAAGGTCGAGCTCATAAACGACCTTCCTGAAGACGCAGTGATCTCCATGTATACACAGGGCGATTTCACTGATCTCTGCAGGGGACCTCACATGGAATCCACAGGACAGATCAAGGCTGTTAAACTCATGTCTGTAGCAGGAGCATACTGGAGAGGAGATTCCAGCCGCCAGATGCTTCAGAGGATCTATGGAACTGCATTCCCTTCACAGGAAGAACTCGACGCATATGTCAATATGCTTGAGGAAGCCAAGAAGAGAGACCACCGCAAGATCGGCAAGGAAATGAAGCTCTATATGTTCAGGGATGAAGCTCCCGGATTCCCGTTCTATCTTCCTAACGGTATGATACTCAGAAACGCTCTTATAAACTACTGGGAAGAAGTTCACGACAAGTGGGGTTATCTTGAGGTCCTTACACCTCAGATCATGAAGAGGACTCTTTGGGAGACTTCAGGACATTGGGATCACTATAAGGAGAACATGTACACCACCAAGATCGATGACGAAGATTACGCCATCAAGCCCATGAACTGCCCCGGAAGCATCCTGGTATATGAGAATGAACCTCATTCATACAGAGATCTTCCTCTCAGATACAGAGAACTCGGTAACGTTCATCGTCACGAACTTTCCGGCGCACTTCACGGAATGTTCCGTGTAAGGAACTTCACTCAGGATGACGCCCATATCCTTCTCGCACCTGAACAGATCGAGGAAGAAGTAATGAGGATCATCAAGCTTTATGACGAGATCTACTCCGTATTCGGTTTAAGCTATAACATCTTCCTTTCAACCATGCCTGAGGATCACATCGGAACAAGGGCAGACTGGGAAGTAGCTGAAGGTGTTCTTGAGAAGGCTATAAAGGCCATCGGAAAGACCTTCGAAGTAAACGAAGGAGACGGAGCTTTCTACGGACCTAAGCTTGACTTCGTTATCAACGATTCCCTCGGACGTCAGTGGCAGTGCGGAACCGTACAGCTCGACTATCAGCTTCCCGGAAGATTTGAGATCGAGTATACAGGTTCAGACGGACAGAAGCACACTCCTGTAATGATCCACAGAGCATGCTTCGGATCACTTGAGAGATTCATCGGCGTTATCACCGAGCACTTCGCAGGCAAGTTCCCTCTGTGGATGGCGCCTGTACAGGTAAAACTCATCACCGTAACAGACAAGCAGGCTGAATATGCTGAAGCTGTTAAGAAGGAACTCGAGGAAGCCGGCTTAAGAGTAGAGCTGGACAACAGAAATGAGAGCCTCGGATACAGACTGAGAGCTGCCAGAAACGCACGTGACAGCTATATCTGCATTATCGGTGAGAAGGAAGCTGAATCCAGGTCAGTGACCGTAAGAGCTTCCAAGATCAAGGATGAGATCGGAAACATGTCAGTAGAAGAATTCAAGTCCAAGATCAAAGAAGAGATCGAAAAGAAGCTGGTTGGATCCATCTTCGAATAATCAGATGAGATCATTGCAGCACATGGATGATACCATGTGCTGCTTTTTTATTTATCAACAAAAAAAGCAAGACCGCACTGAAAGTTTCAGCGCGGTCTCACTGTGGGAATGTTTTATGAGTTTTATTAAAATCCTTTACCTTGAAGTTTAAGGATCTCTACGAATGCTTTGTCCCTGAACTTGATGATATCATCCAGGTTCTGACCCTGAGCTTCTGTTCTGTCTGCGATCTCGGCTTCTACGCCGTCTTCGATCTCAGGGTAGTGGGGGATCTGTTCAGGACGGCGGGCTGCAGTTGCACCGTACTTTTCAGCCATAGCGCGGAAGCCTCCCTTGACACCCATGGACATGGTAAGTAACTGACCGGTGATCGCCATGCGGAGTCCGGGACCGTACATGATAGCTTTATCTACGTCTTCTACTTCACAGATACCGTCGAGGACCTTCTGGATACCATCATCCATAACTCCCCATGAAAGGCTGTTTACGATGAAGCCGGTGACTTCCTTCTTGCAGATAACGGGTTCTTTTCCCATAGCTTTATATACTTCACATGCTTTATCCAGAGTCTCCTGAGATGCGTGAGGTCCGCAGATCTCGATGAGAGGAAGAAGATATGAAGGGTTATAGGGATGGCCTACGATGATCTTCTCGGGATAGAGCGCGCCTTCAGAAAGCTTGGAAGGGAACATACCGCTTGTGGAACTTGCGATTATGACGTCCTGTCCGCAGATCTCCTGGATGCTGCGATATGTGCTGTGCTTGAGTTCTATCTTTTCGGGAACACATTCCTGAACGAAGTCAGCATTAGATACGGCTTCGGCCAGATCCTGTGTAAAGCTCATGGAAGCGAAGGCTTCATCTGCACGGGATCTGTCGATAGCTCCGGCTTCAACGAGAATGTCCAGAACTTTATTTACGGTATTTTTAACTATATCGGTGTCAACTACATCGTATAGAACAACATTCTGACCTTTAAGAGCGGCATTTACTGCCAAACCGGAACCGATCATTCCTGTTCCGACAAATGCAATTTTCATTATTGACCTCCCAGATTATTTATCTACCAAAATGATAATGATGCAATAATATAAAGCAAGAACCATGCCATAAGGAAAGTTACAGCATTAATTGCGGAAATCTGCGGTAAAACGGCATCTTAGGGATATGAGATGCGAAAACTGCGGAAGTGTTTTGTTGCAAATATGCAACAAAATTGCAGAGATTTGCAACGATATCTTTATAAAGCAGCGAAATAAAAAAGGAAAATATCAGGTTTTTTATAATATTTTTCATGTCTTTATAACTTATTGACAACCTTTGTGGATTTATCATATAATTAACAAAATCACTTCCCGCTGATCAGGAAAACCATACAGCGGTCTGAAAGGAAGAATTACCGATGACTAAACCAGAGCTTAAAGAACTGCTCACACAGGTATCAAAGGGTGAAAAGTCCGTAGATGAAGCGATCCTGGATCTCCGCATGGAACCGCTGCACGATATAGACATCGCACAGCTTGACACGCATCGCGGTCTCAGACAGGGCGTAGGAGAAATAATCTACGGAGCGGGAAAGACACCCGAACAGATAGATATCATCGCTCATACTCTCTGGAATGACGGGCAGAAGACGATCCTCATTACCAGAATGAGTCAGGAAGCGGCGGACTATTTCAATAAGGACATCCCGTTCTCATATTATGAGAAAGCCGGAATAGCCGTCGTTGGTGAGATGGCAGAGAAAAATGCGCCGGGATATGTCCTGGTGATCACAGCAGGAACATCGGATATACCCGTTGCTGAAGAGGCTGCTGTGACTGCAGAGGCTCTCGGGAATGAAGTCCACCGCGTCTATGATGCAGGTGTTGCAGGAATACATCGCCTGTTCAACCATCTGGATGATATCCTTAACGCCCGCGTTATAGTAGCTATAGCAGGTATGGAAGGAGCCCTTGCCAGCGTTGTCGGAGGTCTGGCGGACTGCCCGGTTATCGCGGTTCCCACAAGCGTAGGCTACGGCACTGCTTTCGGAGGAATGACAGCGCTTCTTGCGATGCTTAACTCATGTGCAAGCGGTGTAAGCGTAGTTAATATCGACAACGGCTTCGGTGCAGGTTATCTTGCGAGCATGATAAATCACATGGAAGGCTGAAGACAGTTCTCAAACGGTAAGAGGAGATAATATATGTTTGATTTCAGAATGAGCATCCCGACTGAAATAGTGTTCGGAAAGGGAGAAGTCAGAAACGTTGGAACCTTAATGAAGCGTCAGGCTGATAATATCCTTATGCTTTACGGAAGTGAAAGGATCTTCAGATGCGGAACAGGAGACACGATTGTTTCCGAACTGAATGAAGCGGGATGCAAGGTGATTCTCTGCGGAGGCGTACCCACAAATTCCGACAGTCAGTTCGTGGATAAAGCGATAAAAACCGCACGGGAGAATAAGATAAATGGCATTCTTGCGGTAGGCGGAGGCAGCGTTATCGATACTGCTAAAGCAATATCCGCAGGCTTCAGCGCTGAAGGTGACATTATGGATGTCTTCAGCACATTAAGAACAGGCTCTGAAGTGCTTCCGATAGGCGTAGTGGTCACAGTTCCTGCCACCGGAAGCGAAGCAAATGAGGTGGCTGTCATCTCGGAGCATGAGACGCACAGAAAGATCATGGCACCGCTTCCTCAGTGCAAACCGAAGTTCGCGATACTGGATCCCGAACTTACGCTGAGCGTGCCGCCTCATCAGACTGCAGTCGGAGGCTTTGATATCTTCTCACACGCCTTTGAAAGGTATTTTGACCTGAGAAGGCAGAGCAGGCTTCTCGATGAGATGACTCTGGCTTTGATGCGTACGGTAGCTTACTGCCTTCCTGAACTGGTTAAAGATCCTGAAAATATCGATCTGAGATCTGAGATCATGTTTGCCGCAACAGTCGCTCACAGCGATATGCTCGGCCCCGGAGGGGACTTCGGATGCCATGGGCTGTCACACGTTGTCACTGAAGTGTATGGCACAAGCCACGGCGGTGCTCTGGCCATGCTGGTCCCCGCGTGGTGCGGCGTTATGTATCACCATGAGCAGGGACGTTTCGAAAGCTTTTTTGAAGGAGTGTTTGGGACAGGAGATGTAACAGAAGGCTTTAAGAAGCTTGAAGCCTTCGTGGAAAGCATAGGACTTCCGCTGGATATGGGAGGAGAGCTGGATCCGGAGATGATGACGGAGCTTACAATGAAAACCGGCGGGCAGATCGGAAGCGGTTTCCGCATAATGACTGAAGAAGAGATACATTCGGTTTATGAAAAAATCAAATAATGAATACAAGGAGTTCTCAGACCTGATTACCGGACCCCTATAGAGCGCAGATGCTTCCATGTATTATATGGATGCATCTGTTTTTTATCCTGAAGTTTTATGGGAAAGAGGACCGGAAGCAAGCTGTTGCATTTCTGCAACAGTGCGTTGCGATAATGCTGTAAAAATATAGTCTATAAGGCTCCGGAATGCCTGAAAACACCGTAAAAACGGCCATATTTGAAAATTAACAAATTGGCATAAGAATTGCACTTAATAATGGTGAAAACCAAACACATAATAAAGTCTTTAAACCTTATCTATAACTCATGAAAGGAGAGATGACATGAGTAACAAATCAAAAGTCGCTCTGGTCAAGGGCGAAAACATTCAGGAGAGTGTTACAAAGGTATTTGATTTGCTTGGAGGCGTAGAGAATCTTATCCATAAGGGTTCTGTAGTTATGCTTAAACCTAATGCAGGTCATGCTGAACCGCCTGAGACTTCAGTTTGCACCAATCCGGAGGTTATCCGTGCGGTCATCAGAGAAGTAAAGAAGGCACAGCCTAAGGAGATCGTTATTGCTGAAGCTGCAGCTATCGGCTGCGATACTGTTGAGTGTTTCGAAGTAAGCGGTATCAAGGCTATGGCTGATGAAGAAGGAGTAGAGTGCTACGATATCAAGAGGGACAAGGATCTTGTAAACGTAGCTGTACGTGACTACAGATCAAATCTCGATCATATCAAACTCCCCAGAAGACTTATGGAAGCTGATCATCTGATCAACCTGCCTATCCTTAAGGCTCACGCTTCCATGGTATTTTCCGGAGCTCTTAAGAATATCAAGGGCGTAGTTCAGGATAAGGTGCATATGCAGATGCATCAGCAGAACCTGACAATGTCCATGATGGACGTATGGTCTGTCTGCAGAGCTGACCTCAACATCATGGATGCTTACAGAGCAGCATCAGGTTACAGCCCTCATATGCCTGTTCCCATCGAATCCAACATGATCCTCGGATCAAAGGACCCCGTAGCTATCGACAGAGTTGCATGCGAAGTAACCGGAATCGATACTTCCGGAGTAAGCTACTTCACAGTAGCTGAAGAAGCAGGTCTTGGTTCCTACAACATGGAACAGATCGAAGTAGTAGGAAACACCATCGAGGAATGCTTCAAGCCCATGTGGATCCCTTACATCGGCGACATGAGCAAGAGATGGCCTGAGTACGACGTAAGATGCGAAGGCGCATGCTCCAGCTGCCAGGCTCTGCTTGCTATCAATATGGAAGAGCTCAAGGCTGTAGGCGAGTATGACAAGAACGCAGGAATGACCATCGTTGCAGGACCTAAGAACGTAGTTCCCGCTGACATTCCCGACGAAAAGATCGTACTTCACGGAAACTGCACCAAGAAGTATCTCAAGGATCATCCCAACGCTTACTGGATCCTCGGATGCCCTCCGAACGAACCCGCTCTTTACCTCACTGTTCAGAGAAAAGAGACCATCAACGGAATGGGAGATCAGGAAGATGAGATCATCCGTCCCTGCATGAAGAGAGACGAACCGGTATGGAGAGAATACGTATTCAAGGCAGCAGAAGAATATTATAAGGATCATCCGGAGAGTAGATAATCATGTTAAATGACTATGTGTCATATAATAATGACGAAAAGTTCAGAAATATACTGAATGACATCTTCACAGATGAGTTCATGAAGAAGTACACCAAGCTGGAAAACTTTGAGGCGTTCCGCTATTCCAGCGCTGTCATGTGCACCTGGGATTCCCCGAGGCTCGTGTATTCCAAGACATTGCTCGACGGCTTTGTCAGGGAGAGCACTGATTTCGACACCTGGGACGAGATGGTCATGACCGCATCTGATGAAAGGTATGGTAAGTAAAAGTAAATGAAGCACCCCTATAAAAAGGGATGCATCAAATCAAAGAAAGGATTTGAACATGTCTGACAATAAAAACGTACAACTTCAGTCCGAGAATACCAAATCGAAT
>CACZGZ010000068.1 GCA_902780845.1 uncultured Eubacteriales bacterium | reverse complement strand
TAAGCTGAGGGGAATGAGAATTTTTTCTTTCCGTTAGGATTGCTCATTATTGATTTCTCCTTTCCAATAATACACGGCCGTTTCAGGCCGCAATTATATTATATATCGCAAAAAAAACTTTTCAAGGAAAGACAATGAATTTGTTAAAAACACTAATAAGTCCTGTTTTATTTTGTGTCTTGATCCATTAAATTCTGCAAAAAATATCGAAATTATTCATTATATGAATAACAGTTCTTCCGAAGGTGTGATATACTATAGACCATGAGACTGTCAGGAACAGGATCGGTGTTAAAAATGGCTTCGGGATTTTTTGTAAAAAGGTAAGGGTCCATGAGAAAGACTTGTATTTTGATTTTAACGGTTTTAGTATTAGTTCTGATACCTCAGTACTCATATGCCGACAGCTACACCTTCAACGGTGGAAATGTAAGCATAGAGCTTGACGGCAAGCTTACGGCCTATACGGGTAACAGCGACGTATCCGCAATAAAGGATGCTCCCGATCATTTTGATCTTCTGGTGACCTCGGAGGATCTGGGTTATCACTGGTATTTCTATTTTATGAACAGCGACGGAGCGGTAGACTTCAGCGGGCTCACGGACGAACAGATAAAAAACCTGATGGTGAGCGATTCGTCAGACCTCGGGGACGCGGACATAAAGTCGGAGATCTACGATAACGGCACGAGATACCTTGTCATAGATTCATTCAACGCTGATACGGATCAGTACGTTCATTTCTATGTCACAGGAGTCGGACGGACGCTGTACTACTTCGTGGCACCATCGGAAAAGTCCGAACTGAACGAAGCCCAGAAGGCAGATTTCAGAAAGGTGATCGACGGGGTGGAATATGCATCCGCGGAGCCTGTCACCAAGGAAGAAGAGCGGCAGGCTGCCATGATAAGGATACTGAAGAGATTCGGCATCTGCATCCTGGCGCTGGCTTTGGTCGCTGTTGTAAAAACCGTAATAGATAAAATAAAGGAGAAATGATCATCAAAGAAGGCGAGAGAGTTATCCGCAGCTGAAGAGAGCTGTTGGAAAGCCCGACGCCTTGTGATATAATCAATCTATTGGTTTTAGTTGGATACAGTGAGACTTTTTTATGTTAGCAAATAAGAATTTGCCCAATATAATATCAGCCTTAAGGATCGCAGGTACTGTGTGGCTTCTGTTTATGAAGCCGCTCTCGACGCTGTTTCTGGTGGTTTACGTGCTTACGGGCGCGAGCGATGTGGCGGACGGTGCCATAGCCAGAAAATACGGGACGACCAGCGAACTTGGCGCCAAACTTGACAGCGTGGCGGATCTTTTGTTCTATACGCTGATACTCATAAGGATCCTGCCCATAATGTGGGTGACTCTTCCGAAGAAGATATGGTTCCTTGTGGGAACTATCCTTGTGATCAGGATAATATCCTATGTGATCGCTGCTGTTAAGTATCATCGTTTTTCATCGATGCATACGTATATGAACAAGTTCACCGGCTTCATGGTCTTCGGCGTGCCTCTTGCCATCGCATCGCCGATAGCTGTTCCTTATTGCTGGACCGTATGTGCGGTAGCAATGCTGGGGACGCTGGAAGAACTGACGATACACCTTTCATCGAAGGAATACGATCCAAAGCGAAAAACGCTTCTCAAAAAAATATAAACAAACAGGAAGTGCAGTATGAACGAAGAAAACAAAGCTATTGAAGAACTGGCTGCGGACAGAGAAAAAACAATAGTAAGGACGAGTTTCATAGGGATCGGTGCCAACGTCCTCCTTGCAGCTTTTAAGGCAGTAATAGGCATCGTTTCAAATTCCATCGCGGTAACGCTTGATGCGGTCAACAACCTGTCCGACGCCTTATCCTCTGTAATAACGATCATAGGCGCCAAGCTCGGCGCAAAGGATCCCGACAAGAAGCATCCTCTGGGATACGGCAGGATCGAATACCTGAGCTCCATGCTGGTGGCGGCTATCGTACTCTATGCAGGTATAACTTCCTTGGTGGAATCGGTAAAGAAGATCATCCATCCGGAGACTGCTGACTACAGCACGATCTCACTTGTGATCATCGCGGTAGCCATCGTTGTGAAGCTGGTGCTGGGAGCGTACGTTAAGAAGCAGGGCGAGAAGGTGAACTCCGGAGCTCTGATCGCTTCAGGTTCCGACGCATCCTTCGATGCCATCCTTTCGGCTTCCGTACTCGCATCGGCCATCATCTTCCTCATCTGGGGAATATCCCTTGAAGCCTATGTCGGAGTCGTGATCTCGGGATTCATAATCAAGGCAGGCTGTGAGATGATGTCAGAGACATTGAGCGACATAATAGGACAGCGCGGTGACCAGGACGAGGTAAGGGGACTCAAGCAGCTCATCTGTGAAGAGGAGGAGGTCCTCGGCGCATACGACGTAACTCTTTTCAACTACGGTCCCAACAAGAACTACGGGACCGCTCACATCGAGCTTCCGGATACCATGTCCGTCGACGATGTGGACCGCATAACGAGAAGGATACAGAACAAAGTATTCCAGAAGACGGGTATCATACTCACCGGAATAGGCGTTTATTCATATAACACCTCAAACGATGAGGCAGCTCAGATGAGGAACAGGATAAGAGATATCGTGTTATTACACGACTGGGCCCTTCAGATACACGGCTTCTACGCCGATATTGAAATGAAGACTGTAAGATTCGACGTGGTAGTAAGCTTCGATGTGGATAAGAATGAAGCGCTGAGAGAACTGCTCGGAGAGGTGAAGAAAGAGTATCCGGACTATACATTCATGATAGTTCCGGATGTAGACGTTTCAGACTGAGATAAAAATGAGACCCGCAGGTTCACGCCTGCGGGTCTTTTGATACCGGCCGTAAGGACCGGTTATTTTCTTTTTTTGACCTTGAATATCAATAGATAAAGGGCGGCCAGATAGACTGCCACCAGTCCGACTACTGCCCAGCACATCACGTCCGACCTGGGCGCGAGCCCTACGAATACCAGAACGGGGGCGCCGAGGATGATGCCGAAGCTGCTTCCCGTGATCAGGTTATTTGCTGCAGGGGTGGACAGGTTGGGGTCGATCTCGCGGAGGAGAAGGACACCGGAACTGATGGTTCCCGTCATCATGCCGTACATGGAGATCAGGCCCTCATAGTAGTAGCCGGGGTAGGCTTTGCGGCATACGATGGAGAGATGTATCCAGGTGAGGACGCCGCCTGCGATGACCATGAGGATGAAGGGCAGCCAGAGGCCCCTGATATCCTCGAAGTTTATGGAAGCTATGCCCGCCACTATCATGATATCGAAGAAAAATCCCGATATGCGGTTGAGCAGGTAGTTGTTCTGATAGCGCCTTTCGAAGAGACCGGCTTTCTTTCCCTTTTCGAGAAGGACCCTGAGGAGGATCGCAAGGGCGGAACCTATGATGAAGTTGAAGCCCCAGATAAGGGAATTGACCGTTCCCGCAAGGCCTGCGGAGATGGCGGTTATGCCTGAGGTGATACCCCATGAAGCCAGGAAGGTGGCGAGATACACGAGAAGCACCATGGCGATCTGTACCGAAAGCTTGTCTATGGAGTCAGAGACGGGGATCTCATCGTCTGCCTGGAAGAAATCCACGGCGGGTTTTTCGTTGCGGCTGAGAGCGCGTTCCCCGATCTTTCCCTTCTTTGAAAGGATGTTCAGGATGATGACTCCGACTATGCAGGCTACGAGATAGCCTGCGGCGGCTATTGCGAGACCGAAGCTTCTTCCGCCTGCAAAGCCCAGACCCTCATAGGTGGAACCTACGTTGTTTGCCTGTCCCGGTCCCTGGCCGAAGCCCATGGGAAGGAGCATGCCCGCTGCCTTGAAGAGATCCGGCAGAAGGGTATATCCGAGAGTAAGGGTGATGAGAAGTCCCGCTATTCCCTGGATGAGGTAAGAGCTCACTATGATAGCTCCGGATTTAAGTCCTGTGAGACCTCCTCCGGAAGTCTTTTCCTCAGGGACCCTGAGGCTCATTGCGATGAAGCCGAGAGCTATTCCGTGATATACCAGGATCTCCATGAAGCTGCTGTCCACGGTGACCAGGCCTGCGTAGCGTGCCGCAAGCAGGATGAAACCTGCAAGCACTGCCACCGGCATCAGAGTCTTGCGTATGAAGGGGACTTTCTCCCTTAAGAAGTTTGCTATAAGTATTGAGCCTGCGATCAGGCCGAGCTGGATTATGACGTTCCAAAGCGCTGTATTCGATGCTGAATAATCCATAAGATACTTTTCCTTTAACTAGTTATGTTTTTTAATGTATCAGGAACGGGACCTGAAGATCTCGAGATATTTCCTGAAATTTATGCCCTTTTCGGCGCTTAACTGATAGTATGTGCCGCCCGAACTGAACAGAAGTATGTGAGTGCGCGTCATGGCCATATCATCTATGTCTGAAAGCCTGAAGGAGTGATCGCCGATCTCCATCCTGTCTGCCATCTGAACGAGGCGGCCCTCATTAAGATGTGTCTCCTCGTGATTCGCTTCGAGCTTTGTGAGGCTTACGTTTTTATCTGAGAAAAGCTCATCTCCATGCACGAAATCACCGGAGCGCAAAGCACTTTTTTGCCGGTCCTCCCACTCCGCAAGGTTTCCGAAAGGAGATCCCGGATGTAAAAGACCGTCTTTTCCGAACCGTGTCTCAAGTCCGCAGGAGCAGGACAGCCTGTCGCCCCCGGTCTTCAGGGTGCCGATCTTACGGCAGGCGGGGCAGAAGTACAACATGCGCTCAAGCCCCACGGCGAGGTCTTTTCCTTCATATTCCTGAGGTGACAGTTTCTGACGTTCCCAGGCGTCTTCCCTTATGTCGCGGTTTATGCTGTCCGTGATCTCGGAAGGCGTCATTTCCTTCAGCTTTTCCGGAGGATAGATGCCCACGGGATGGCCGTACACTTTGCCGCGCCTCATCGTGTCCGCCCAGCGGGGCTTACAGAGGTAGGCTCCCTCGAGGCGATAGGTGACGAGGGTGGCGCCGGATACTTTGGCGAGCTTTCCGGTGGATTCGGTGACCGTGCCGCTTCTTCCGTCCCAGCTCTGCTCGCCCTCTGCGAAGATGCAAACCGAGTGCCCTGATCTGAGGTGCCTGAGGCAGGCTTTGACGGTGTCCGTTCCGGCTGCTCCCTTGCTTCTCGGTATGGGGGCTACCAGCCAGTTCAGAAGCCCGGTGAGAAACCCCTTTCTGAAGAGGTGCTCGCTTGCCACGTAGTAGACCTGCTTGTTCCTTAAGCTCATGGCCACCAGAACCGGATCCCAGGAAGTGACGTGGTTCGGTATCAGAAGTATCGGGCCTTCCACGCTGATATCCTCGTGTGTCATATCAAATTTTTTGTTTATGATCGGACGCAGGATCGCGTGAAGTATGCGCCAGTTCCTCAGATGCCTTGTATATTCGCTTCCCAAAGCGTTTCCTCCGTATAGTATCGCAAAATTACGATGTCAGTAATATAATATTAGTTTTTTTGCAATAATACAAGCAAATATGTTAAAATAAGAATTGTATTGAAGGATAAGTAAATTAAAGGCATCTTGAGAGGACAGAATATGAGCGAACTTAGATTCAAATACATGCGTATCCAGGGAAAAGAACTGGCTGAGAATACTTTGCACGCCAAGGGAATATTCAGCATGTGCATGAAGATGGTCCAGGAGAAGATCATGGATCAGGAAGACGCGGATCTCTTTATGGAGATCAACGACTGGTTCGCCGAGCACCTGCCATGGCCTCCCCAGTGCAAGCGTCAGGAACCTGTGGTGTGCTGGTTCAAGACCGAGAATTCCGACGAGATGCTTAAGATGATAAGACCGGCGCTCTGGCTCTTGGAAAGGTATAACCACCCGTATTATCTGGTATACACCAATACGCCTGGCGAGATAGTCTACGAAGACCAGTATCAGGTTGCGGCCAAGACCGACGGCAAGCTTACCATCGAGGAACTCCAGCCCAGCTGGTCGCCGGATGATCCGGAAGAAGATGAAGAACCCGAAGCAGGGGGCAAAAAACTTTCGCCCCATTTCTGAAGATGGGAAAAGAGGAGAGAAATGGCAACGAGATCATTTGTATGTCCGCACTGCGGAGCAACTCTTTCAATAGAACAGGGAAAAAGAAAAGCAGTATGTGAGTACTGCGATTCTGAGATATTGATTCCCGACGTGGCTGAAGAGCCCGTAAGGGAAGAAGTGAGACGCGAGCCCGAACAGGATAGCCACCGCGAAAACACCTACTCCTATGGCGGACAGAACGGCGGACCCCAGCGCGGGACCGTATATACTCAGAACTATCCGGCATCGGGCGTATCACCCAAGAGCAGGTTGGTGGCGCTGCTGCTTCTGATATTTCTGGGGATTTTTGGCGTTCACAGATTCTATGTGGGCAAGATCGGCACCGGCCTGTTATACTTCTTTACTGTAGGCCTCTTCGGGATAGGGTACTGCGTAGACCTGATCCTGATCGTCATCGGATCCTTCAGGGACAGCAGGGGCCTGCCGCTGTTGAACTGGCAATGATCCTAACGGATCCTGAATTTGACTCCAAGAGACTCTGCTATTTCGCGGCAGGGTCTTTCGTCTTGTCTGGGGATAGTTCCGCCGACGATGGACATGGTGACATCGGGAACGACCTCCTTCACGCGGCGGGTGTAGTCGATGATGGCGTCAAAGGAGTCTATGCCGAACCTGGGATGGCAGAGGGCGAGGTATTCCTCAGGGCCCTTTGCATTCAGGCTTATGGAAACTGCGTCTATGATACCGCGGAGATCTTCTGTGGTATCTCTTTTATTTATGAGGTCCGAAAGGCCGTTGGTGTTGATGCGGACTCTGAGGGCAGGGGAAAGTGATTTTGCGTAACGGGCGGTGGCGAGAAGATCTTCGAGCCTCTCGGTGGGCTCGCCGTAACCGCAAAACACCAGCTCGTCGAACTCATTAAGATTCCACTCGCCGAGAAGCTCCTTTATCTCCTCAAGGGTGGGTTCACGCCTGAGCCAGAGGGAATCAGCTCCGCCGAGTGCGCCTACCATATCGCGGATGCAGAACTCGCATCTGCACGGGCACTTGTTGGTGAGGTTGGCATAGAGCCCTCCTCCGTATTCATAAAAAACGTCGCCGATATATTCCATTTATATTCGCCTCCTGTATATAAACATCAAAAAACTGCCTGCAGGGCGCAGGCAGCTCTTCTTCATTAAAGCTCAAAATACTTCTTCATAGCCTCGTAGGTCGTGTTGCTCAGATAGTGCTCCAGCTTGCAGGCGTCATCTTCAGCCGTCTGCTGGTCAACTCCCATGATCATGAATATGTTCTCAAGGGTATTATGGCGGTCATAGATCCTTTCGGCTATGGCTCTTCCGGACTCGGTGAGTGTGATGAAGCCGGACTTATCCACTGCAATATATCCGTCGGCTTTTAACTTACCCACTGCGCGGCTCACGGAAGGTTTGGAAAAACCCATGTGCTCGCAAATGTCTATGGATCTTACAGCGGGCTTCTCTTCGGACAGTATCAGAATGGTCTCAAGATACATCTCGCCTGATTCGTGCATTTGTTTAATGATCTTTTCGTCGTTCATTTCCTTTCCTCCGGGACTGACTTATGATGTAACTAAATGATAACACAACGGCTTTAGGTTTACAAGTTAAGTAAATTAGATATTTTTTGATAAAAAACTACTTGACCTTTATAAAAAAAAGTAGTAATATGATTAGGCAGTCAAAAATTGCTGCCCCCAAGCGGACATGGCGGAATTGGCAGACGCGCACGGCTAAGGACCGTGTGGGAGACCTTGCAGGTTCGAGTCCTGTTGTCCGCACCAATAAATTAAAAACCCCTCATTCGTGAGGGGTTTTTAATTTGTTAATGCAGAATAAGAGCAGGACTCGAACCTGGGAAGGCAGGGCCGTATATGAGAGAGTCCGGTGGACTCTCGAATAGGCCATGCTCGAAGCGAGCCTGAATGAGGCTC
>CACZGZ010000067.1 GCA_902780845.1 uncultured Eubacteriales bacterium | reverse complement strand
TGGCTGCCATCATGGACGCCACCATGTCCTACGTCACGGTGAACACCGACCTCATGGGAGAGGTGACCGTGGTGGAACATGCCTTTGAGCCTGAGATCGACCATACGGCCTACGGCGTGCTGAGCGACCTCATAAGGATACTCTCGGATAAATAGAAAATGATACACAACTCCGTTTCCCAGTGCTATAATGACATATAGCAAAACACATAAACGGAGTTTTTTAATGCTCAAAGAACTTTTACAGATATATATCACGTCAGCCAGGGTCGGAGCCCTCACCTTCGGAGGCGGCTACGCCATGCTTCCCATCGTCCAGAGAGAGGTGGTGGAGGGAAAGAAATGGTGCACTGAAGAGGAGGTGCTGGATTACTATGCCCTCGCCCAGTGCATGCCCGGCATCATAATGGTAAACACCCTAGGCTTCATGGGGCATAAGAGAAAGGGCACAGCGGGAGCTATTGCAGCCGGACTGGGAGCGGTCACCCCTTCCATAATAATAATCACTCTAATCGCTGTATTCCTCACGGCTTTTGCTGATGTGCCCACGGTGCAGAATGCCTTCGCCGGAATCAGAGTCTGCGTATGCGTCCTGATCTTCAATTCGATACTGAAGCTCTGGAAAAATTCCGTGATCGACAAAAAATGCCTGCTGATATTCCTGGCTGTGGCGATATGCTCGCTTGTGCTCGATATAACGCCCGTGGCCTTCGTCATAATCGCCGCGGTGCTCGGCATACTCCTTCACTCTTTCGGGAAAGGGGGTGCCGGCAAAAAATGATCTATCTGAGACTGTTTTGGGAATTTTTCAAGATAGGGATGTTCTCAGTCGGAGGCGGAATGGCTACTCTTCCCTTCCTCTACGATATGTCGGAGAAGACCGGCTGGTTCACGAGATCCCAGATAGCTGATATGCTGGCGGTGTCCGAGTCGACTCCCGGACCCATCGGCATCAACATGGCGACCTACGTGGGATACACCGTGGGAGGGATCCCCGGATCCCTTATCGCATCGATCGGGATAATCATTCCGGGAATGATCCTGATACTGATAATAACGAGGATCCTGGAGAAGTTCAGGAACAACCGCTATGTGGACGGAGCCTTCTATGGTATAAGGCCTGCTTCCGTCGGACTGATAGCGGCTGCAGGTATCATGGTATGCGAGATAACCTTCTTCGATGAAGGCGCGTTCAAAGGCCTGCTTGGCGGAGACCTTTCAGGACTGCCGGGGCTTCTGAATTACAAGGCGGTCATCCTGGCTGCAGTGCTCCTGGTTCTCACCCGCTGGTTCAAACCGACGAAAGGCCTGCACCCCGTGATCTTCATCGCGATATCTGCAGTGATCGGGATAATCTTCTCCTTTGCGGGAGCATAAATTTGAAAAATAAGGGTATTTTCAGGGGGGAAACCTGCAGTTGCAACCGCCGGTTGACAAATTGAAAAGCACACTTGGTGGTCTGCAACCGCTGAAAATTGTATTCTTGAATCACAAAAGGGACGGGAGCACGGCTCCTCACAAACGTTTCAGGAATATAGGAGGAAGAAATGATATTAGCAGATAAGATAATAGAAAACAGGAAGAAAAACGGATGGTCGCAGGAAGAGCTTGCTGAAAAGCTGGGAGTATCCAGACAGTCTGTCTCCAAGTGGGAAAGCGCCCAGGCAGTTCCCGACATGAAGAAGATCCTGCAGCTTGCGGAAATATTCAATGTAAGCACCGATTATCTCTTAAAGGATGATATAGAGGATATCGAAAGACCTGAAGGAGCTGTATATAATGATGATTACGAAGAGGAGACCCTGAGAAAGGTATCCATGGAGGAAGCAAACGCTTTTCTTACCCATAATGAGAAAGCGGCCAGACAGATATCCACAGGCGTAATGCTTTGCATCCTCTCACCGGTACTTGTAACGGTGCTCGGTGGTTTCGCTGAAGCGGGAAGAGGCCCCATCGATGAGTGGAGCGCAGGAATTCTGGGAGTTGTAGTTCTTTTCATCATGATAGCATGTGCTGTCGGACTGTTTCTGATATCTGCTTTCAGAGGAAGCAAATATGAATACCTGGATAAAGTAAACATCGACACCGAATACGGAGTATCCGGAATGGCCAAGGAGAGAAGGAACGCTTATTCAGAGAAACATACCAGACTTTTGGTAGTAGGGATCCTGCTCTGCGTGATCTCGGCAGTTCCCATGTTCATCTACGAGTTCCTCCTTCACTATCATCACGATGACGGTTCCCTGGAAGCCTTGGGAGTAGGCATTCTTCTCATAACCGTAGCCATCGGCGTTAAGATGATCGTTCTCACCTGCATCAGACAGGGAGGCTATGACAGGCTGCTTGAAGAGGGTGATTACACCAGGATAAACAAGAGAGCGGGAAAATACGACGGCATCTACTGGGCAATAGCTATCGCGATCTACCTTGGCTGGAGCTTCGTGACCATGCGCTGGGAGATGACCTGGATAGTATGGCCCGTAGCGGGAGTGCTGTTCGCAGCATACCGCGAGATCATGAAGGCAGTCATGAAGTCAAGATAATTAATAAAGCATGAAAGCCCGGGACGGCAGTTCCCGGGCATTTTTGTTTTGACATGCAGGCTGTCGTGTGTTATTATTCTCACATAACATGATAAAAAGATGTCTGTTCAGACCCCGGTACTGAACGCCCAAGGCATTGGCATACGCTCTGTTAGGGCCGAGATCCAAGGATCGCGGAGGAGCGCATGCCGATGCCTTGCGCCGTTTTTTGAGTAAAAAGGAGGGAAATATGAAGTTTACAGCACAGGAAGTATTCGAAGCATACGACAGAATAAAGCCATATCTACCCGACACGCCCCTTGCGGAATCGGTTCATCTGGGTGACGGAGAAAGGAGATATTTCTTCAAACTGGAGAACCTTCAGCCCGTCAAGAGTTTCAAGGTAAGGGGAGCTCTCAATAAGATGCTGACCCTTACGGATGAGGAAAAAGCCCGCGGAGTAGCCACGGTATCCTCCGGGAACCATGGGACTTCCGTAGCTTACGCTGCAAGAATGCTTGGGATAGAGAAGGCTGACATCATAATCCCCGGACCTGCACCCAGGGCGAAGGAGGAAATGATAAAGTTTTTCGGAGGAAACGTCATGCGTATGGGCTTCGATTACGATTCCGCACACGCAGAGGGAATGAAATATATAGAAGAAAAGGGCATGACATATATCGACGCCTACTACGATGATTTCAAGATCTATGGCGGGCAGGGAACCATAGCCTGTGAGATCCTGAGACAGAATCCCGAGATCGATACCATCGTTATCCCCGTGGGAGGCGGTGGACTGTCCACAGGTATCGCTGTGGCAGCAAAGGCAATCAAGCCGGAGGTAAGGATCATAGGTGTGCAGACCGAAGCGTGTCCGGCTTTCATAAAAGCATTTGAAGACAATGTTTTGTATGAGGAATACCCCATCACAGGAGATACGATCTGTGACGCAACCGTCGGTGGCTGCGGAAAACTGGCCTACGAGATGCTCCCTGAAGTTATGGACGACATAATAGAGATAAAGGAGAGCACGGTGAGAAAGGCCGTTAAGTTCATGATTAAAGAAGAGCGCTTCATCGCAGAGGGTGGCAGCTGCCTGACGATAGCAGCTGTAATGGATCACAGGGAGAGGATCGGCGGAAAGAATATCGCCCTCGTCATAAGCGGCGGAAACATCGACGGCGATCTCATGGTGGAACTTCTCAATGAATAGTCAGGATCTGCGGACAGAACAGGAGACCCAAGATGAATAAAGATCTGAAAGACAGCATATATAAATCAGTAGAGAGCAACTTTGAAGAACTGAAAAGCATAAAGAAGTATCTCTACGACAATCCCGAAGTGGGAGGAGAGGAAGAAAAAGCCAGCACAGTGCTCACCGGCTTCCTCAGAAAAAACGGATTCGATATCACACTACCTTTCCATGATATCCCATGGTGCTTCAGGGCGGCCTACGACAGCGGCCGCCCCGGGGTGTCTGTGGGTATGACGGCCGAATACGATGCCCTCCCTGAGATCGGACACGGCTGCGGACATAACATTATTGCCACTGCTCCCACCGGCGCGGCTGTTGCCCTTAAAGAGGCAGTTGACGAACTGGGAGGTAAAGTTGTGCTCTACGGAACTCCCGCTGAGGAATGTTTTGTGAGAAAATGCGACCTGGCGAGAGAGGGAGCCTTTGAAGAGATAGACTTCTGTCTTAACGTCCATCCCTTTGGAAGAAACCTGAAGTCCGGGCTTACCACGGCGCTGGATGCCTGGCAGGTGGATTTCTACGGGAAGTCGTCCCATGCAGGAGTCGCTCCTGAAGAGGGAATAAACGCCCTGGATGCAGCGGTCCACTTCTATGAGATGATAGGCTTTGAAAAGCAGTACCTTAAGAACACCAACATTTACGGAGTCTTTGCTGACGGAGGAGTCAAGTGCAGTGTGATCCCCGACCATGCCGCAGTGAAATATCTGGTAAGGGCACCAAAGATGAAGGATATCAGGGCCATAAGAGATCTCTTTGAGAGAACCGCGGAAGCCTGCTGCAAGCTGGTGGGGACCACATATAAGATATGGAACAACGAGCCGGGAAACATGGACGTGGTGACAAACTATACCCTGGCGCATGTATTTGAGGATATCTATGCTGAGCTAAGCGGAAAGCCCATGGAGGACGGAGCCTTCGGCGGATCCACCGACGTAGGAGATGTCAGCCACGTGGTACCTGCGATAATGCCCTGCATCGGACTGGACTGCCCGGAGACCATGATCCACACGGTGGAATTCAGGGAAGCCACCATCACGGAAGCAGGAGACAACGCCATGAAATGGGGAGCCGAAGCCATGGCTCTCACGGCTTTAAGGGTAATGGAAGATGAGGAACTGCTTATAAATATAAAAAAGGAGTTCGAGGAGGCTAAGAAGGACTTCTAGCAAATACCCTCTCAAAAAAGAGCAAAACAATCTGAAAATTGGGAGATTTCGCAAAAAAATCGATTTTTATACCAATCCGATAACAAAAAAAATATTCCCATATGGAATAAAAAGATATATAATATAAATATAATGTTAAGAAAATGGGAAAATGTCTATTTTTATCCATTTTAGTCAGCGTGCTTTGACATGTCCCATACAGATCCAAGGAGGGCGTAGATACATATGAAGGCAAGAGATATTCTTAAAGATCTGGTGGCTATAAATACCATAGCGGATAAGAATAACCATGAGATCATGGACTATATCGAAGACTTCTATAATAAGATTGGTGTAGCCGTTGAAAGAAGGACTAATCCTGAAAACGGCAAGGAAGTCCTCATCGCGAGCTACGGTGAAGATCCTGCCATGGGATTCATGGGACATACGGATACGGTGGATATCACCGATGGCTGGGAGACAGATCCCTTCGTCCTTACCGAAAAGGAAGACGGGATGCTCTATGGACTGGGTGCCTGCGATATGAAGGGCGGTATGGCATGCTGGATGGCTGCCATCGCCAACACGGACCTTAAGTCTCTTAAAAAAGGTTTCAAGTGCTACCACACTTATGATGAAGAGATCATGTTCGGCGGAGTATACGATCTGGTGAATGCCGGAGAAAAGTTCCCGAATCACATGATCGTGGCCGAGCCTACAGGATTCAAACCCGCTGTGGGATCCAAGGGACTTCTGGAGATCATCTTCACTTTCAAAGGTGTGACCACACATTCCAGCACACCTATAGAGGGGAAGAGTTCCAATAAGAACGCTGTCAGATTCCTCAACAAGATGATGGATTTCGAACTCGAACTCAGGAAGGATTCCGACGACACGTTTTTCGGCATCCCTTATCCTACGATGAACATCGGCATCATCAACGGGGGAACGGCTATTAATAAAGTTCCCGCCGAGACCGTCATCTATCTTGACTTCAGGATCTGCAATTCCGAGAAGGAATATCCCAGGATCAGAAAGTTCATCGACGACGCTCTTGAGGGAGTGGACGCTTCATATGAGATCATAAACGACATACCTTCATTCGTAAACAGGAGTGAACTGGTGAAGGTATATGAAGAAAAGACCGGAACTCCGGGCGCACCTTTCTTCGGCATCACCGAGGGATCCTTCTTCCCCGGAGATAAGATCATCATCGGACCCGGTCCTGTGACTGCACACGAGAAGAACGAGCACGTATCCATAGAGGAACTGGAAAAGACCCAGAAACTCTACGAAGATATGCTTGGGCTTCTTTGCAAATAATAAGAACCTGAACCTTGACAACTTAATATTAAGAATCCATAAATACGGCTAATAAAGTTTCAAAAAGACTTTATTATATATTATTTATTTTATGATTCGTTGTTTTATTCGGAATTTTCACACAAATCAAAGGAGGGAAAATTATGAGTAAAGGACCTAAAGTGGGAGAGAAGAAGAAATTCAATCTGCCACACGTATTTATCATTCTTTTCTGCATCATGATCATTTGTGCGATCGCAACCTACATCATCCCTGCAGGTACATTCGACTACATGGAGAATGATTCAGGCAGACAGGTAGCTATCGCAGGATCATGGCACCCGGTTGATGATGCAACTCCCGTTGGCCCCTTCAGACTTTTCGAACTCGTCTATGAAGGTATGGTTAACGCAGCTGACATCTCCTTCCTGGTATTCATCACTTACTGCTCAGTAACCTTCATCATCAAATCCGGTGCATTTGAGGGAGCAGTTGGAGCTCTGCTTAAGATCTTCAAGGGCAACAGCTCACTGATCACCATTCCTATCTTCCTCATTGCAATCGGTATGGGATCCTCCACAGTAGGTATGTTCGAGGAGTGGTTACCGTTCATTCCTGTATTCGCAGCCATCTACACAGGTATGGGCTATGATGCTCTTACCGGTCTGATGGTAATCGCATTTGGTGCAGGTATGGGTTACTCCGGCGCTATCATGAACCCCTTCACCGTTGGTGTTGCTCAGGGTATCGCAGAAGTTCCTTACATGTCCGGCATGGGATATCGTCTCATTTGCCACGCTGTAATGGTAATCATCGCTTCCATCTTCATCATCATGTATGCTTCCAAGGTTAAAGCAGATCCTGAAAACTCCTATGTATACGGAATTGAAGGCCTTGTAAGAAAAGAAGGCGAAGAGATCGATCATCACGTTGAATTCAAACTTTCACACAAGCTCATCCTTCTTGACCTGTTAGCTGCTATCGTAATAGTAGTTATCGGCGTTATGAAGTGGGGCTGGTACTTCTCACAGATCTGCGCTGTATTCCTTATCATGGCAATCATCGCAGCGATCATTATGAGATGGAACCTCCAGAAGGTTGGAGATCTCCTCGTTTCCGGTTTCATGGAAGCTACAACAGCTGCTATGATGATCGGTATCGCTCGTGGTGTTAAGTTAGTTCTCACCGAGGGCGGCATCATCGATACAGTTGTAAACGGAATGGCTACACCGCTGAGCCACATGCCTCTTGCAATCTCTGCAATCTGCATGCTCATCGTACAGACCATCCTCAACTTCTTCATTCCTTCCGGCTCCGGCCAGGCAGCAGTATCCATGCCTATCATGGCACCTCTTGCTGACGTACTCGGAATGAACAGAGATATCGCAGTTCTTGCATATCAGTTCGGTGATGGTTTATCAAACATTATCTGGCCTACCGCTTTCGCAGCTGTAGTTTCCGGACTTGCAAGAGTACCTCTTGAGAAATACTGGAAGCTTGCATTCAAGCTCTTCGGACTTCTCGTAGTAGCACAGGCTGTGCTTATCGCTGTCGCAGTTGCTATCAACTTCGGTGGCTAAGCCAAATTAATCTAAAAACCCTTATTCAGAAACGAATCATAACAAAAGACCCCGCAGGCTTCGGCCTTCGGGGTTTTTTCGTATTATTTATTTGATAGGGGTAGGCAGACGATTACGCGTACTATCTTCGAAAACTACGAATATACGCGTAATGGTTTGCCGTATTTTACGCGTCTTTTCTTTGAAAACCGCGATAGTACGCGTAATGCGATAGTACGCGTAATGAACTTTTGTATTTTACGCGTCTTTTCTTTAAATACAGCGATAGTACGCGTAAAATTCACTTCAGCTTTACGCGTATTATCTTAGAAAACCACAATTGTACGCGTAATTGGCTTCTATTTTTTACGCGTACTATCTTCCTAAAGCCGCAAAATACGCGTAATCCTTATTTGGGATCACTGGATTTTCTCTTAAAGGCAACAGCTGAACCTGCGATAGCTGCTGCGATCACGATACCGCCGACTATATAGGGCATGCTGCCTGAGGTCTCTTCTTCTGTTTCAGTTACTTCCTCTGATGCGACCTCTTCCTGGATCGCTTCATCTTCAGCTGTATCCTCTACATAAGTTCCTTCGTTTGCAGCAGTCTCTTCACCATTTACGTAGAGCTTATATCCATTCAGATAGATGTTTGAATTTGATGCATCCTCGTTGGTCAGGCTGTCTACATAGGTATCTGCGGTGAGAACGAGCACTGAATCTTCTGACATGGTGAGGTTCACGCTTCCCGCCTGGTTATCGGCGTCGATAGCTCCGAAGTATTTGCTTCCGTTTTCGAGAGTGAGGTCGAGGGATGAGATGCTGTCAACGATGATGTCCCCTTCGATCCTCTGGTCGGAGAGAGTCGCTGTAACGTTACCGCCGTTTGAGCCTTCTGTTCCCCAGGCTCCGGACTGGATCCTCAGGAAGTCTCCGGACTCGTTTGTGATCTCGTTGTTTTCAAGATAAATGGATGCTGTCGTATTGGTCACGAAGATGGTATCTCCGTTAAGGACATTGATCTTTGAATCCTTTGCGGTAAAGCTTGCGGTTCCTTCGTCCGCGTCTCCCGACATGGACTGATAGAGGAAGATGGCCTTGTAGGTCTCGGATTTACCGTTATGAGTGTTGTTGTCTGTAGTCATTGTGACTCCGTTTAGAGTGACGCTGTTCTTGCCTTCCACTACTACGCCTTCAGAAGCCGTGGACGTCATCTCCGCGTCGTTTACGGTTATGTCAGCTGTGGAGTAGACTACAGGTGAGCCTGTGCCGTGGGAGGTATATGTTCCGCCGTTAACTGTAAGGGTGCCTCCTCCTCTGTCGGATCTGATGGGTGCGGAGGAATTGCCGGAAGTCTCCACCGTAAGGTTATTTGCGGTAAGGGTGCCTCCTCCTGTTACCATGACTCCGCCTGAAGTGTTCGAAGAAGTGGTGATGGTGGAATCTGAGATGTTGATAACGCCGTCTCCGATGGCGAAGACTCCGTTTGCGTGAGTGCCGTTCGTGGTGATGTCTGAATCCGAGATATTAAGGGTGCCAGATGTCGCAAGCACTGCAGCGTTCGTTCCGTAGAAGTCGGATTCATCTCCATCGGAATCGCCTGTTTTGGTAACGGTCGCGTTGCTTATGGCTGAAGTTCCTCCGCTTACCAGGATAGCCTGCTCATTTGAACCCGAAGATGAATATGACTGTCCGTCTTCAGATGTATCGGATGAGAATTCGGTTACACCGGTGTAACTTATATCGGAAGCTGACGTGCCTCCAGGGCCGCCTGAACCGCCTCCGAAACCTCCGGGAGGAGTGCCGCCGGGGCCGCCTGAA
>CACZGZ010000066.1 GCA_902780845.1 uncultured Eubacteriales bacterium | reverse complement strand
TTGAAAGCCGTGAAAGCGTCATGACCCTCCCATGCATGGCGGGCAAGCTCTCTTAAGACCTGATATCTTATCACTTCAACTCTGTTCTCAAATATTCTCTGTTTCATAAATACACACCTTTCAAAAGCAAAATAAAGAGCCCGAAAACACGGGCATGCCTAAGCACAATTCAATATTATCATTGAATTACAAAAAACTCAATGATTTATAGCCATTTTTTAGCAAAATACCACTTAACAGAACTGAAAAGATTTGCTATAATTTATTAGTTATGTTTGGACTTTCATTTTTTCTGACCAGTTTGGCTTTAGGTGTGGGCCTGGCGATGGACGCTTTCAGCGTCTCTGTCGCCGATAGTTTGAGAGAACCGGATATGTCAGCAGGTCGCAAAGCGATGATAGCCGGTACGTTTGGACTGTTTCAGTTCCTCATGCCATTCATAGGATGGGTTTTTGTTCATGAACTGGTCAGCTTTATAAACGTACTTACTAAGTTCACACCCTGGATATCTCTTTTCCTTCTCCTTTATCTGGGTATAAACATGATAAGGGAAAAGGATGAGGAAGGTGACGGAACTGTTAAAAGGATCGGTTCGCGTGAACTTATAGTACAGGGCATAGCTACTTCGATAGATGCTCTTTCGGTGGGATTCACCATTTCGGGCTATAACGTATATATGGCACTCGTGTCCGGCCTCATCATAGGAGTCACGACTTTCGTTCTTTGTATGCTGGCTCTCAACGCAGGCCATCTCATCAAAGGAAAGTTAGGAGTTAAAGAGACCACGATCGGCGGCATCATTCTGATAATTATCGGCATCAAGGTCTTCCTTGACGGCGTAGTTTTATAAAGGAGCTTATTATGCAGAAAAATTTAGCAAAAACTTATGATCCCAAGGATTTCGAGGATCGTATCTATCAGACCTGGGAAGAGGAGGGCTGCTTCAGAGCGGAGATCAATCCTGACAAGAAGCCTTTCACCATCGTTATGCCTCCTCCGAACATCACAGGACAGCTTCATATGGGTCATGCACTGGACCATACTCTCCAGGACGGACTTACCAGATATAAGAGGATGCAGGGCTATGAGGCTCTCTGGGTACCAGGATCCGACCATGCTTCCATCGCGACAGAAGTAAAGGTCGTACAGAAGATCCGTGAAGAAGAAGGTCTTGAAAAGGAAGATCTGGGACGTGAGGAGTTCCTCAAGCGTGCCTGGGCATGGAAAAAGGAATACGGCGGCAGGATCACACGTCAGTGCCGTAAACTGGGAGATTCCTGCGACTGGTCAAGAGAACGCTTCACGATGGATGAAGGATGCTCCAACGCTGTAAAGGAAGCTTTCGTAAGATTATATGAAAAAGGACTGATCTACAGAGGAAACCGTCTTATCAACTGGTGTCCTGTATGCGGAACATCACTTTCCGACGCAGAAGTAGAGCATAACGATAAAGACGGCAACTACTGGTATTTCAGATATCCCGCTGAGGACGGAAGCTTCGACGGCATCATTATCGCAACTTCCAGACCTGAGACCATGTTCAGTGATGAAGCTATCGCCGTTCAGGGTGATGATCCCAGATACAAGGATATCATCGGAAAGAAGGTCCTTCTTCCCATCATAAACAAACCTATTCCCATCATCGCAGACCCTTATCCGGATCCTGAAAAAGGTACCGGTGCAGTTAAGATCACACCTGCACATGACTTCAACGACTTCGAAGTAGGACAGAGACACGATCTTCCCTGCGTAAGCTGCATCAACGAGAACGCTACAATGAATTCTCTTGCAGGCAAGTATGAAGGAATGGACCGTTATGAATGCCGTAAGGCATGGGTAAAGGATCTTGAAGATGCAGGATATCTTGTGAAGATCGAAAAGATGGTCATCCCCGAAGGTGAGTGCTACAGATGTCATTCCGCGATCGAGCCCATGCTTTCAGACCAGTGGTTCGTAGCTATGGAAGAACTGGCCAAACCCGCCATCGAGGCTGTTAAGAACGGTACTTCAAGATTCATCCCTGAGAGATTCGACAAGACTTATCTCCACTGGCTTGAAGGTATCAAGGACTGGTGTATCTCACGTCAGCTCTGGTGGGGACACAGGATCCCTGCATACTACTGCGAAGACTGCGGTGAACTGATCGTTTCCCGCGAGGATCCTGCAGTTTGTCCTAAGTGCGGCGGAAAACACATCCATCAGGATGAGGACGTTCTGGATACATGGTTCTCATCAGCTCTCTGGCCGTTCTCAGTTTTCGGCTGGCCCGAGAAGACTCCGGACCTCGATTATTTCTATCCTACATCAACGATGATCACAGGATACGACATCATCTTCTTCTGGGTAGTAAGGATGATGTTCTCCGGACTTGAATACATGGGTGAAGTGCCTTTCTATGATATCTACATCCACGGACTCGTAAGAGACGCCCAGGGACGCAAGATGTCAAAGTCTCTCGGAAACGGCATAGATCCTCTTGAGATGATCGATAAATACGGCGCTGACGCTCTCAGATTCATGCTTTCAACAGGTATCAGTCCCGGAAACGATATGAGATTCCAGACTGAGAAGATCGAATCCGCCAGAAACTTCGCAAACAAGCTCTGGAACGCTTCCAGATTCGTCATCATGAACATCCAGGACGAAGACGGAAACTTCAGGGAAATGGCCAAGTGCTGTTCAGACTGCTGCGGAAAGGTCTGCGCCAATACCACTGATTTCTCCGACATTCCTCTCAGAAACGAGGACAAGTGGATGATCAACAAGATCAACGACGCTGTTGAATACGTAAATCAGGCTATGGACAGATATGACCTGGCGCTGGCAGGACAGAGAGTATACGACCTGATCTGGAACGAGTACTGCGACTGGTACATCGAACTTGTCAAGCCCAGACTCTGGTCCGATGACGAAGAAGACAAGAAGGTAGCCAGATTCGTACTCATCATGTGCCTTAAGAATATGCTGAAGATGCTTCATCCCTTCATGCCTTTCATCACAGAAGAGATCTGGGGATTCCTTCCTCACAGCGATGATGAGCCGAAGTACATCATAGGAGCAGAATGGCCGAAGACAAGCTTAAGCTATATCTATCCTGAGGCTGTTAAGACTCTTGAGATGTCGATGGATGCCATCAAGGCCATCAGAAATATCAAGGCAGAGAAGGGAGTAGTTCCTTCCAAGAAGATCAGGGTGACAGTTCTTTCCGAAGGCGAGAAGGCTGCTTACATAAAGGCAGGAGAACCTTATCTCGTAAGCCTTGCCAACATCTCAGAACTCACATATACTGACAGCAAGGCAGACATCCCTGAGGATGCAGTTTCCGCAGTTATCGACGGAGCTGAGATCTACGTACCTCTCGATGAACTTGTTGACTATAAGGAAGAGTTCGAAAGACTGACCAAGGAAAAGAAGAGACTCGAGGGAGAGGTAAAGCGCTCCAACGGAATGCTGAATAATCCCGGCTTCGTATCCAAGGCTCCTGAGGCCAAAATACAGGCAGAGAAGGACAAACTCGTCAAATACGAGGAAATGCTCGAAAAGGTCACCAAACAGCTTGAGAGCGTAAGTGAAAAGCTTAAATAAATATTATGAAAGAGAAGGGCGCAAAAGATTCCGGAAGGTGTTTTTTGCGCCTGAATAATGATATGGACGCGATTTCAAAGATACATGAATTTGAAAAATTCGGAAGCATACTGGGACTTGAGAGGATGACTTCTCTCATGCATGAACTGGGAGATCCCCAGGATGAGCTTAAGTGCATCCACGTAGCCGGCACTAACGGCAAGGGTTCGGTATGCAAGTACATATATGAGATCCTTGAAGCCCAGGGTTACAGGACAGGCCTTTATACTTCTCCTTTTCTTGAAGTATTCAACGAGAGGATAGAACTGGATCACAGTTTTATCTCCGACGAAGATCTTCAGGTATATACTGACAGGGTCCTGGAGAAGGTAAAAGTCCTTACAGACAGGGGAGAGGATTCTCCTACAGAGTTCGAAGTGATCACAGCAGTGGCTTTCCTTTACTTCAAAGAAAAAAATGCCGATTATGTAGTGCTGGAAGTGGGACTCGGAGGCATAGGAGATTCCACGAACGTTATACATGAACCTCTGGCAAGCGTTATAACATCGATATCCTTTGATCACACTGACAGGCTCGGGAATACTCTGAAAGAGATCGCAGGAAATAAGGCGGGTATAATAAAGGACGGCTGTCCCGCCGTAACTTCAGCCAAGGCTGAGGATGCCCTTGAGGTATTCAGAGAGAAGGCTTCGGAGTGTAATGCTGAATTATATGAAACAGCAGAGATCACCCCTGAGATCGTGTCTGAGAGCCTCTCAGGCACGGTGTTCGATGTGACTTTGGGAGCACGATATTACGGACTGAAGATATCAATGCTGGGAGAGCATCAGATAGAGAACGCCGTATGTGCACTTAAAACTATCGAAGTCCTTCAGGATGAAAGAGAGATCGAGATAGGGATAGATGCGATCTATGAGGGCCTTTTCAGGGCTAAACAGATCGGAAGGTTCGAAGTTATGAAAGAAGAACCTCTCGTCATAATCGACGGAGCTCACAATCCCGACGGTGCCAGGACTCTCAGGGAAGGGTATGAAAAACTGCTGCATGGAAAGAAACTTCTCATGCTCACCGGAATGCTCAAGGACAAAGATACAGAGCATATAGTAGGTGAGTTCAGGAAGATCGCAGACGACTTTATAGCTACTGAACCTGAAAATCCCAGAAAGATGAGCGCAGCAGAACTTGCTGAACTCATAGTCAAAACGGGAGGAAAAGCAGAATATTACCCTGATAACAGCGATGCTTTGGACGCTGCGCTGGACAGAGCTCATGAATATGACGGAATTATCTGCGCAGGGTCTCTTTATCTGATCGGTAAGCTCAGAACTCTTATAAGAAAGAGGTTTGATTTATTATAATTCAGGAATTGTTTACATAAATGGACTACGGTAAATTATTACAGACAATTTTAGATATAGCTGAAGAGATGCTGGTAGCCGGGGCAGAGGTCAGCCGCGTTGAAGACAGTATCGAGAGAATGGTGTCAGCTTACGACTGTCCATGGGACAGGGTGAACGCTTTTATCACGACTACTAATATCCAGGTGACCTTTGAAGATCCCAACGGCAGCATCATCACTCAGATCAGAAGGGTCAAGCGAAGCGACACCAATTTCGACAGGCTTGATTATCTCAACAATCTGTCGAGATATATATGCACATATAAGCCTGACATCGCTGAGATGAGAGAAAAGTATCTCGAAGTAATGAACAGACCGGTCAATCCTTTATGGCTCAAATATCTGAGCGGGATCATGGTAGCCGGCGGATTCACAATATTTTTCGGCGGATCCATCTTTGACGGGCTTATCTCATCCATAGTGAGCATCCTGATCATCAATCTGCTTGGAAATCTCAAGAGATTCAATATCAATCAGATGGCTATCATCTTCTTTACTTCTGTGATATCAGGAGTTGTATCGATACTTCTCTGCTCATTGGGGCTTGCCAATCTCGATAAAGTCCTTATAGGCGAGATAATGCTGATGATCCCCGGTGTAGCGATGACAAACGCCATAAGGGATATGCTGATCGGAGATATAGCTACAGGTCTTCTGAGACTTGCAAATGCGGTATTGATAGCAGGAGCGATAGCTTTGGGATTCGCAGCGCCTCTTGCATTGATGAAAGGTCTTGCAAATCTTTCTCTTATCGAGATCCATGTGCCGTTTATAATGATACCGATAAGATCCGGCGCTCTGGCGGTAACCATTCAGATTATCACTGCTTTTATCGGATGCATCGGCTTTGCGCTTTTCTTCAATATGAAGAAGCGACAGGTCATCTATTCGGGTGTCGGAGGAGCTGTCGCGTGGGGAATATACCTTATTTTTGCTCATCTTATGGGAAGCGTATTTATCCCGACTCTGATAGCTTCCGTATTTATCGGTGTATATTCAGAGATCATGGCTAAGGTGAACAAGGCTCCCGCAACCATATTCTTCACGTCGGTAGCTATAGCTCTTATTCCCGGTGCGTCACTGTACTATGCGATGGAAAGCCTTCTCGATAAAGACATGGAAGCAGCTGCATATAACGGAAATAATGCTCTTACCATAGCGCTTGCCATTTCGATGGGTATCATATTCGTTGCAGTTGCAGGAAAGTTCAGGACTGAATTTAAAAAGAGGATGAAATAATGCTTAGATTCTATATAAAACAAACGGATGAATACGAACGTCTCATCGAATTCCTTAAGCCCATGGGTCTTGAATTCAGCGATGAGGAGATCGAAAGCGACGAATATCTCAAGGCCTGGAAAGTGATACAGGAACCTGACTACCTGGTTGGCTGTGTCATTTTATCAAAAAGGGCAGGAGAGTACTACGTAAGCGGCATAGGTGTAGATATGCCCATGAGAAGGACCGGGATCGGTAAGATCCTGATGAATAAGCTCATAAATGAAGTGAAAAAGATGGGAGGCGAGAGAATATATCTCGTTGCTAAGGTGCCTGAATTCTTTGAGACTCTGGGATTTGAAAAGGTCGATCCGGAAGATGCGCCGGACATCAGCAAATGCCCTGAATGCGAACAATATAATGTTAAGTGTTATCCGGTGATAATGAAAAAGGAACTCTGATGAGTTCCTTTATTTTTTACATTTCTACGTATCTGTATTCGGGATCGAGTTCTTTTATCAGTTCGACTGCCTTGGCGATCTCTTCAGCATCCTCTCTGATCTTGTCTTTGTATTCTTCGTAAGGACAGATGAGAGGCTTCTTCATATACGGCACTTCGTATCCTCTGGAAGTGAGAGCCAGGTGAGAGGAGATAAGGCTGTTTCCGACTTTGATGAAATCGCTGATGTGGTTAACCATGTCGGAAGCCCTGACGAAGGTTTCGTGATCAGCCGTCTGAGAAAGCCTGTACATGGAGGCTACCAGGTCAGGTGCGTAGTTGCATGCTCCTGCGATCATCGCCTTGACTCCGATGGAATTGAAATAAGGCCAGTCCTTGGTCGAACCTGAGATGTATTCGAATTCAACTCCTTCATTCGCACTGAATTCCTTTATGGAGTTCGCGAGATCTCTGTTAAGAGAGGAGTCCTTCATAGCCTTTACACCGACTGCAGAGAATTTCTTCACGAGTTCGATATCTATTGCCTTGGATGTAAGGGAAGGGTTGTTATATGCGAATACGGGCATGTCGCCGGCTGCTTCTACGATGTCTCTGTAGTAACCTACGAGTTCATCATCCCTGTACTTGAAGGTATAGGGATTGACAGCGCTTACTGCATCAAGTCCGAGATCTCTTGCGTATTTGGTGAGATATACCGATGAATTGGTATCGTTTGCTCCGACGTGTGCTACTACGAAGCTTCCGGGATGGGCGCGGGATACTATCTTGGCCATCTTGAATATCTCAACGCGCTGTTCAGGTGTCATAAGATAACCCGATCCGTATGTTCCTGTGACGAAGAGACCGTTCACGCCGTTTGCCAGTACCCAGTCCATATGCTTTAACTGATAATTTTCATCTATATTTCCGTCCTTATCGAAGAATGTAAGGGCGGGAACCAATGCTCCTTTGATTTTCATACACGTTCTCCTTTTTGAATATATGCTGAAATTGTATCACATCGGACAGAAAAAGCCAAGTTTGAAATATAACATTTATCAATGTTTATATTATGTATTTATTGGCCGTTTGCCTTGATTTTTTAACCTGCTTGGGATATATTTATATTAAATTGGGGTACAAGGGGCATCAAACCGAACAGCTGTAAAACGGCTGAGAATATTTTATTTGAAAGGGCAGGTTTAGAAAATGTACGACAAGTATAACATTGAAAACTATGAACTTATCATGAAGACTTCTCCCAAGGTTGGAGAACTTATCAAGAAGGAATTCGAGAGACAGTCAAACAACGTAGAGCTCATCGCTTCTGAGAACTATTGCTCCGATGCCGTTATGGCTGCCTGCGGAAGCTGTCTCGTATGGAAATATGCAGAAGGTTATCCCGCTGCACCGGTAGAAAGATATTCCGGAAACAAGGG
>CACZGZ010000065.1 GCA_902780845.1 uncultured Eubacteriales bacterium | reverse complement strand
GGATAAGATCGGGGGCTTCAGGTCCTCCATCATATTCTTTATTTTGCTGGTGCTTGGAAACGGCCTCTGCTGCCTGGCAGGAACAGGAAACGCCGTGCTGGGACTCACAGCAGTGGCAGTTCTGGGAGTCGGATACTCCGTGTCCACCATAGGCCCCTCGATCTGGGCGGGAGACCTGTCATCCGAGATGGAGTTCCCCAAGACCATGAGGACCTTCCAGATATTCTACTCACTGGGAGCGCTGATCACAGCGAGCGTACCCGGCATACTGGCGGACCGCTTCTCCGGAAGCTACGTTCCGGCCTACGTGATGTTCACAGCCATGGCTCTCATAGCGTCCCTTCTGATAGTCGGAGCGTATGTGAGGAAGAAATAAGACAGTTACGCAAAAAATACCAAAGGCACAGATCTGATTCTGTGCCTTTTCTTTTTCTGTTATATCTCGAACACGTCTCCTGCGGAGGCGATCTCCACAGCGTCACCCATCTTCATCTTGAAGCGGATGATGGCGTTCATTCCGGTGCAGTGTACAGGGAAGATCTTTCTCACTCCCATCTCCTGCATCTCCTTTATCACCTGATCGATGTAGTCGTTGCTTGCGCTGTAGAGGTGCATGCCCGCAACCACGCTGTCGATCTTCTTACCGGGGAGCTCCTGTCTGATGTATCTTAAGATCGGTACGATTCCCATATGGCTGCAGCCGGAGAATACGTGAAGGCCGTTCTCGTCTTCTATGACCAGAGCCTGCTCGTGCTGCATCTGGTCGGGAAGAAGCTTGTTTCCGACTTTGATGAAGAAGTTCTCGGTAGGAGTGAAACCTTCGATTGCGGGAACGTTTCCGATGAGCCAGGCGTGATCGTTTATCTGATAGGTCCCTTCCGTCCTTATGATCCTCTCCTTATTCTTTTCCATGAACTCTTCTGACCAGGGAATTCCGATGTTCCCGTCAAGGTCCAGCGCCACCTGATAGCTAAAAGCGTCCTTATGGACGTATACCGGCGCGTGATCGTTCACTTCGAAGAAGTATTCAGTTCCGCCTGTGTGGTCATTGTGTCCGTGGCTGATAGCCGCAAAATCAACTTCTCCCAGATCGAGGCCCATGTTTTTTGCGTTTCTCACCAGCATGGGGGAAGCTCCCTGGTCCATCAGGATCTTCTCGCCGTTTGCTTCGATCAGCATCGAAAGCCCCCACTCGGCATTGCACTCGGTCGATTCAGTCTTGTTATCGATCAAAAACGTTATCTTCATCTCTTCCTCCTGCCTCAAATATCGTCTTCATTCTTGATGTGTACCGTTTCCTCTTTTAACTTTTCTTCCATCTCGATTTCCTTCATCCTGATGGCCCGGCTGAAGCCGGTCAGAGGATCGAAGGCGCCGAACTGCTTGGCCCTGTCCTCGATGGACATCTTAGGCCTTTTCGACACCGGCCTCTTTCTCGAGAGGTATTCTTCATTCTTATCCATCGTTTTCACCTATATTATGGAACCGATATCCCTTAAGGGGTATCCGCTGAAATATCTGACCTTAAGTCCCCTCTCTTCTATGAACTGCCTTATCGCCTGACAGTCCGGGTGGGCGCTTAAGTCACCGTTAAAGATGATCTCATCTCCCACTCTTCCCGATGTTCCTCCGATGAATCCGGTATCGTATCCGGGGAGCTCCACGTGGCCCGGCCCGATTGTGAGCACGCTCAAGCCTGCTGCTTCTGCAGCCTTCGCGATGCCCCGGTCGTAGGTTATGATTGAATCCTCATCCACGGGAACTATGCTGCAGCAGGCGTAACCCTGCTTTACGTTTACCGGGATAAGCTCCAGGTCATTTACCGCCTTTAGGAGCTGTCTTTCGGTGTGTTCCAGATCATGGATGAAATATTTCCCCGTGGAAAATCCGTTATATATGATATCTCCGGGATACACGGGCTTAAGCAGCCTCTCATTTCCCATGAAGATGATGTCCTCCTTCAGCCTGCAGTATACCAGGTCGGGATGGCATCTCACCGGCTCGGCCACGGTATCTATCGGCTCAAAGATCATCAGGTCGGCCTTTTCTGAAAGATGATTTTTCAGTTCTTTGCCCGCGTCCTTTGAAACTATTACCTTATTCTTCATTTCCGCTCTTGTGCCCGCCTATCTGAAGGTTCCTCTCAAGGGTGGTCGCAGCCTCTTCAAGGTCCATGCCTTTGAACATGGCGTTCTTCCCGAATCTGGTACGGATCTCATTGATGGCGGTCTGCATGCCGCGCTCCTTGGAGAGTTCCTCTTCCTTGGCGATCTCCAGGAAGTTCAGCTGCTTCTCTTCCTCGTACTTATGGACGTTGTTGCAGTTTATGTATACGCGCCTTATGGGGGTCTCCTCGTCCACTATCCTGTCGTAGAGTTCCGCGATCCCCTCCACCATAAGGTTTCCCGCGTTGGTATCGAAATTGAAATTGTGTGTTCCGTGCGCAAAACCCATAGCAGTCTGGTTGGAATACCCAACGTCGAGGGTCACGGACTGGGTGACCAGCCCTTTCTCCACAAGTTCAAGAGACAGCAGCTCCATCATCTCCTTCACTATGAGCCTTCCCTCGTCGAATTTATAGTCCCTCATGAGGACCTGTCCCCTGGAAAGGGAGTTTGACTTGGGCTTATACGCCTTGATATGCTTGATTTCCGTGGGCTCATACCCCCAGGCGTGGTCGATGAGAAGTTCTGCGTCGATCCCGAACACCTTATACAGAAGGTCTTCATCCGCCAGCGTTATGTCCCCCATAGTGTATATTCCGTATTTTGCGAGGCGTCTTGCGGTGCCAGGTCCTATCCTCCAGAAATCGGTGATCGGCTTGTGGTCCCAGAGCTTCGTCCTGTAGCTCATCTCGTCAAGTTCGCCGATAAAGTCAGGTGCGTGCTTCGCTGTTATGTCCAAAGCGATCTTCGCGAGATACATGTTGGTGCCGATACCGGCTGTGGCCCTCACCCCTACTTCCTTGGTCACCTGGTCCATCAGGAAAAAGGCCATCTCCCTCGGAGTTTTATTATACAGCTTCAGGTACTTCGTGATATCCATGAAGACTTCGTCTATGGAATACACGTAGATGTCGTCCTTGGAGATGTATCTCAGGTAGATGCCGTAGATCTCGGCTGAATAGTCTATGTATTTCTGGAGCCTGGGAGGCGCCATGATGTAGTCGATGGATTTGGGGATCTCGAAGACCCTGCAGCGGTTCTTTACTCCAAGGGCTTTCAGGGCAGGCGAAACCGCCAGGCAGATGGTCTTATCCGTCCTGGAGGGATCCGCTACCACCAGCTTGGTGGTCATGGGGTCCAGCCCTCTCTCCACGCATTCGACGGAAGCATAAAATGATTTTAGGTCGATACAGAGATAGGCCTTTTCGCTCATCGTCTTCCCTTCTTTGATCCTTTATCCTCTTTTAGTCCTCGGCGATCATGGTCCTGAGGACCTTGGCAAGCTGATCGGGGCAGGATGTGGACCTGAATCCGCAGGTTATGCCTTCCAGCCTGTCAGCTACTTCCTTTATATCCATGCCCTTCATGAGGCTGTTGAGTCCCTTGTGGTTTCCGTCGCATCCGCCGAAGAATTCACAGTTGACGAGCTTGCCGTCCTCTACCTCTACTTCACAGCCATATGCGCATACGCCTTTTAAGGGGAATTGTTTTTTCATAAGTTACGTTACCTTTCAAAATTGGATTTTTTCTGCTATAATTATACGAAATCAGTATACCACAAAACGGGACTTTATCAAACATGGACGAAAATAATTTGTTTCTGAAAAAGATTGAGGAACGCTTCGACAGGTTCCTCAGTTCATATACAATCACGGGCTGCGATTTCCTCTCTCCCGAGGAGCAAAGCTCCGCCTCCGGCTTCTTCAGAAGGAACGCCTCCCAGGGCGCCTTCCTTTACGGCGGTTACGATGAAGCGGAGAGGCGCATGCCGGTATTTATGCCGGACTACACCGGGGTGACGGACGAGGAGTCTCTCATCGAGTACTTCAGGACTTATCCGGACGAGTGCCCTTTAAGAGTGCTTGTGGTGAAGATCCCCGCGATCGAAAAGACCGCGCCGGGCCACCGCGACTACCTCGGCTCCTTAATGGGCCTCGGCATCAAGCGCGAAAAGGTCGGCGACATAATAGTGGATCCCCGCGGCGCGCAGATCGTGGTCGCCGAGGATATGGCTGAGTATCTCAGGGACAGCCTGAGTTCAGTGGGTCGTGTGACTGTGACTACTGCTATAAGCGATATCACGGGTTTGACTCCCGCTGAGGTGAAAAAAGAAGAGAGAGAATACAACGTATCCTCTCCCAGACTCGATAACGTGGTGTCGGCTGTGTTTTCTTTGTCCAGGAAGACTGCAACCGAGGTCATCACCAAAGGTCTTGTGTTTGTGGACGGGATCCAGGTCATGAAACCCGACCGCCAGATGAAGGATGGCGAGAAACTTGTCTTAAGGGGAAAGGGGAAGGCCATCTACCTTGGAGTCTCCGGTACATCCCGCAAGGGGAAGGATTATATCAAGGTGTTGAAGTATATATAGATAATCAGCACCATCTTTTAATAATGCACTGACTTAGCAGACGGGAAATACTAAATAAAGTATGCTTTCCCGTCTTTTTTATATTCCAATTCAGCAGGAGACGGGATTTAGCTAATCAAACAATCTTTCCCGTCCATTTTTTGCAAAGTATAGGTGATGAATGGATGGGAAAGCCGTATTTTGCAGTGTTTTCCCGTCTTCTTCTCATATAAGCTTACTTGATTTTGGACGGGAAACCAGTGTATCAGGAATCTTTCCCGTCATCAGTTATTAAAAAAGACGGGAATGTAAATATTTAAATACATTTCCCGTCCCTATATATTCTTTGTTTTTATTCCCGGCAGTCATGCATTATACAATTTCGCGTACTCGCCGTTCTTTGCGAGGAGCTCCTCGTGGGTGCCCTCTTCGACTATCAGGCCGTCTTCCACTACCACGATGCGGTCAGCGTCCTGCACGGTGGAGAGCCTGTGGGCGATCACGATGGTGGTCCTGCCCTTTGCGAGTTCCTCGAAGCTTTCCTGGATGTGCTCTTCAGTGATGGTATCCAGCGCCGAGGTCGCCTCGTCCAGTATCAGGATCTTGGGATCCTTCAGGAAAATACGGGCGATGGAAACTCTCTGCTTCTGTCCGCCTGAAAGCTTCGTGCCGCGCTCTCCCACGTAGGTCTCGAACTGGTCGGGCATCGCCATGATGTCGTCGTAGATCTCCGCGCGCTTGGCTGCCCTGACGACCTCTTCATAGGTGGCGTCGGGCTTGCCGTAGCGGATGTTCTCAAGAATGGTATCCGCGAAGATGAATACGTCCTGCTGTACGATTCCCACGTTCTGCCTGATGGAACTCTTGGTCACGTCTCTTATGTCCGTTCCGTCTATGGTGATCCTTCCGCCGGTCACGTCGTAAAACCTCGGGATCAGCTGGCAGAGCGTAGTCTTGCCGCCGCCGGAATGACCAACGATGGCTACCGTCTCGCCGGGCCTGATGTCCAGATCGATCCCCTTAAGTACTTCCTTCACATCGTTATATGAGAAGGATACGTTCTCGAGTTTCACTTCGCCCTTTGTGACTTCAAGAGGCTTGGCGCCTTCCTTCTCGATGACCACCGGCTTTACAGCCATGATCTCGATAAATCTCTTGAGGCCCGCTGTACCGCTTGCAAAGATCTCCGCGAAGTTGGAGAGCTTCCTTATCGGCGTTACGAAGGTGCTTACGAAGAGCGTGAAGGTGATCAGGTCGATGTAATTCATGCGGCCTTCCATTATAAGCCAGCCGCCGAAGGCGATGACAGCCACAGGCATGATTCCCATGAAGAATTCCTGAGATGCCATGAAGCGGCCCATGGTCCTGTAGTACTCTTTTTTTGCGCCCTTGAAGAGCTCGTTGGAATCGTCAAAGTGATCCCTGTCCACCTCTTCATTTGCAAAGGCTTTGGAAGTCCTTACTCCTGAAAGCCTGGATTCGATCTCGGAGTTTATGTCCGCCATGCGCTTCTTTACATTTACGGAAGCTTCCGACATGGACCTTCTGTTTTTGATCACCAGCAAAATGAAGATGGGAAGCAGGATGGCGATGACGAGTGCCAGCCTCCACTCCATCCAGAACATGAAGATCAGGGACCCGATGATGGTCAGGGTCGAGATCAGCACGTCCTCCGGACCGTGGTGCGAAAGCTCCGTGATCTCGAAGAGGTCTCCAGTGAGCCTGTTCATCAGATTTCCTGTCCTGTTCTTATCATAGAACTCGAAGTCCAACTCCTGGAAGTGGTAGAACAGGTCGCGCCTGATATCAGCCTCCACCCTCACTCCGAAGGTGTGGCCCCAGTAGGTCATGATGAACTGTGCGAAGGCCCTCAGAAGATATGCGATGGCAACTATCGCCATTACCGCAAAGAATGCCCTGTACTTGTTCTCCGGAAGCAGATCGTACATGGCCCTTCTGGATACCAGAGGAAAAGCCAGGTCCACCGCCGCCACCATGAAGGCGCAAAACATATCCGCCATGAATATTTTTTTGTGCGGTTTGAAATAACTGAAAAGCGTCTTAAACATCGATGATCTTATCTTTTACCACTCAGCGACTGAGCCGTCCTTATGTCTCCAGACGGGGTTCTTCCACTGGTGAGGGTTGGCGTTCTCTTCCAGAACGAGTTCTTTGTTGACCTCAACTCCCAGGCCGGGCTTCTTCGGAAGATCCACATATCCGTCGGTGAACCTGAAGTCTTCCTTGTTAAGAGCGTAGTCCAGAACTTCCTTGCCCACGTTGTAGTGGATGCCGATGGACTGCTCCTGGATCACTGCATTGTAGCAGGTTGCGTCCAGATTGAGGCAGGCTGCGAGAGCGATGGGTCCCAGCGGGCAGTGAGGTGCAAGGGCCACGTCGTAGGCTTCAGCCATGGATGCGATCTTCTTAACTTCGGTGATACCGCCTGCATGTGAGAGGTCGGGCTGGATGATGTCCACGCCGCCTGTCTGAAGGAGGCGCTTGAAATCGTACTTGGTGAAAAGTCTCTCGCCTGTAGCGATGGGAATGTTCGCAACGCGGCGGATCTCCTTGAATTCCTCCATGTTCTCGCAAAGCACAGGCTCCTCAATGAACATGGGGTCGAACTCTTCGAGCTTCTTAGCCAGGATCCTTGCCATGGGCTTATGCACTCTTCCGTGGAAGTCGATGGCTATCCCAAAATACTTGCCGCAGGCTTCTCTGATGGCAGCGACTCTCTCGAGAACAGCGTCGATCTTATCATAGGTATCGAGCATCTGAAGCTCGTCGGTGGCGTTCATCTTGATGGCTGTGAAGCCCTTGTCCTGACGTTCCTTTGCGGCGGAACCCACGTCGGAAGGTCTGTCGCCTCCGATCCAGGAATATACCTTCATGCGGTCGCGGCAGGCGCCGCCCATGAGCTGCCATACTGGAGCCCCAAAGAACTTGCCCTTGATGTCCCACAGGCACTGGTCGATACCGGAGATGGCGCTCATGAGAACTCCGCCTCCTCTGTAGAATCCGGCCCTGTAGATGGTGGCCTGGATATCCTCGATCCTCATGGGATCCTTTCCGATCAGATACGGCTTATATTCGTTCACACAGGCCAGGACCGCGTCGCAATGTCCCTCGAGGACAGCTTCGCCCCAGCCGGTGTATCCTTCATCAGTAACGATCTCGACGAAACCCCAGCGGGGTCTTACGTAATATGTATTTACTTCTGTTATTTTCATGTTTTTACTCCTAACTCCACAGTTTTCGGTATTTTACATTCTAACACAAAAAATGGCAAGAAAAAAGACCTACTTTCGCAGGTCTTCCTCCCTTGTTTTTTAAGGGAAAAGTTGAGGTGCTCAAGGCTCTCAGGATAACTAGGTCCGGTCTTTTAAAAAAGCTATTTTAGATCTACTTTTTTAGGGGTTTCGGCCTTGTATCACCCTGTAAAGTGGATCCTCCAATGCAAAAAACTTGTTTCCAACCTACTTTTTAGCTTGAGAACTCTGTTTTTTGCTCAAATTGTAGGTCTAAAATCCAACAAAGAACTTTTCAGACCTATTTCGAGCATTGGCGAGTCCTGCTCTTATCATACGATAAAAAAACAGACCCTCTGATGAGGGTCTGATTTTTTATTGGTGCGGACAACAGGACTCCCGCTGCTTCGCCTTCGGCTCGCGCTCCAGGCCTCTCGCGAGCCTCATTCAGGCTCGCTTCGAGCATGGCCT
>CACZGZ010000064.1 GCA_902780845.1 uncultured Eubacteriales bacterium | reverse complement strand
CGGAAGAGACACAAGATCCTGAAGCGGTCCCCGCTGAGGAGCAGCCTGTTCCGGAGGAGGCAGTGGAACCTGTTGAAGAAACACCTATAGAAGAAGAACCTGCTGAGGAAGCTGTTCCCGAAGAGGAAACAGCTGAACCCACAGTCATCGAGGATGAGCTGGATCTCAACGAAGATCTGGGAGTAAGCGTGAAATACGCTAACAATGCTCAGGGCGTAGTCGTAGAGGCAGCCAAGAGCAGCATCATCCTTCACATGGGTAAGGTAGGAACTTCAGGCAAAGCTCAGGTATACCGCTATACCGCGGACAGCTATCACCACAATGACCCTCTTAAAGGTCTGAGCACGACTCAGGATAACGGCACATTCATTGCCGATTATGACCTCGGATCATCTGTGGACATCGAATGCACTCGTTATACAACAGATGGTGTTGACCATCTGTATGACAAGTATTACGTGCTTCAGGGAGATCTGATCGTAGCAGGACCTTTCTATGCTTCAGAGATCGCATCCCTGAATAACAAGGATGTCAAACCTTTTGAGCAGAAGACCAAGAAGGGCCTTACTGAGGAGATTCCTTCGACGGTAGACAAGGCTGTAGAGATGGGCGTAAGCAACACAGTTATCAACTGGGACCTCTGCGACATGATCTATGCCAATGAGGACGCCAATGGCAAGCCCATCGATAACAGCGGAAGGGACGCCATCAAGTTCACATCAAACGGCGAGACCTTCTATTTCAACGCTCAGTTCATCAAGGAGCAGGATGGCTTCATTTCTGCATATACCAAGAACGGCATCAACGTAACGCTGGTAGTCATTTCCTGGGTACAGACGCTGAATAACAGCTATCCTTCAGCTCTTCGCTATGCTACGAACAATACTGATACCCAGACCATGGCCTTCAACACTTCAAACGAGTTAGGCCGTAAGTACTGGATAGCCGCAATGGAGTTCATAGCAAAGAGATATTCCGACAAGAGCACCGCTTTCGTAGACCAGATCGTCGTAGGTAATGAGATCGACTATACCTATGACTGGTATCTGATCCAGCCGGGAACGGTGAACGGACTTTATCAGAGGGCTGATTTCAACACCTTCATGGAAGAGTTCGCCAGAACCTTCAGACTTGCCAACCTGGCTGTCAAGAAGTACAACAAGAGCACCAAGGTACTGGTATCCTTCACACATAACTGGGCAGAGAACTGCCTTGCAAGCTACGGTTTCGGACCTACCAGACAGGATTCCAAGAGATACAACTCATATGCTCCGAAGGATATCTTTGACTGGCTCGTAAAGAATGAGGGTGCAAGAGGAAACTTCGACTGGGGACTTTCAGTTCACCCTTATCCTATCGGAACGACATCCAGCAACCCTTGCAAGACAGACCCGGATCCGAGTCTTGTAGGAAATCCCAACGCACATCCCATAAACGGTGACTGCGACACATCACCCTGGATCACAGTAGCCAACCTGGAACTCTATCAGCAGTACCTCGACAGGCCCGTGAACCAGTATAAAGGTCAGACCAGAACTGTCTCCATCACTGAGGCAAGTATCTGCAACAAGAATAAGAACCTGGTACCGGCTGATGAATACCAGATGTCAATTCTTCAGCAGTGCGCTTCAGCTTCGATGATGTACTACCGCGCTACCTGTATTCCTTGTATCAACATGGTTGCATACTTCGAGTATCACGACCAGAGCGAGGGCGGTCAGTATCAGCTGGGCCTTGCGGAAGTAGACGGAACTGAGAAGCCTCTTGCAACCGTATGGAAGTACGTGGATACAAATAAGAGCTTCGCGTTTGCCAACAAGTATCTGAAGTACCTCGGAGATGAGTACAAGTCATACAAGGATCTCATGTATGCAACCGATTCAGGATACGACTGGGATACATACTGGCAGGATGAGAGCCTCATGCCTCGCGATATAGGCGGTTCTGAGATCGAGCGTACCATCACTACCGATAAGGACGAATACGGCGCAGATGAGTTCATCAAAGTTACCGCTACAGGTAATGAAGGCGACAGAGTCTGCCTGTTCAAGGATGGCGACGATATAGAAAACGCTGCACCGATCTATGAATACCCTGTAACAGGCTCCAAAAATGGAACCACCTTCTATTCAGGAAAGGCTTACGAGATCTGTGCCTACGGAACTATCGGAGCCGGACGTGAAGCTGACGCCAGGCTGAAGGCGGGTAAGTACAAAGCAGTGCTCATTCCTGCTGAGGAAGCAGACCCCATCGTGACAGAGTTCTCCATCACCGCGGACTATACTTATGGAGAAAGCAAGCTTGCCATCTCGACCAACAAGACCGAGTACATGAGAGGCGAAGACATTATCGTATCCGCCTATGGTGATAATAGCAGCTCATGGGCAGGCATCTATAAGAAGGGGGCTACTCCGGGAAGCGGCGGAACATCGATCTACTGGTATTACTGCAATGCAGAAGGCGGCGGCGATAACAAAGAGGCGCTATCGGGAAAACCCACCATCATCCAGAGCAAACATTATGAGAATGGTAACCTGACTGAGCCTGGACAGTACGTCATCTATCTGTTCAAGGACGGCGGATATACTATCGTGGATCAGGTAGAGATAACCGTCAATGAACTCAGCGGAATCGCTCCCGTCAAGTCGCTGGATTATGATATCGAAGTGCTCGACGATGGCTTTGCTAACGGTACAGTTACTGTAACCAAGGATCCTCAGGATTACAACTGCACGGACTGTGTAATGTATTGGGCAGACGAGAACGGAAAACATCTCGAAGGCCTCGGATCTCTCGCTGAGTTCAAACTGAACGGAGTGAGCACTACTTATACGATGCATCCTTACACCATAATACCGGAAGGCGCAAAAAAACTTCTGGCTTACGGTGCCAACGGAAAGGTCCTTTCAGACGAGTACGTTGCATACGACCTTCCTGAAGGCTGCGCTACTTACCATATCGGTGAGGCTCTTGAAGAGTTCCAGATAGTAAGTGATATCCATATCACTGCGGATGGCATCCCGAGCGGTGGAGAGACCAAACTTTCCAATACTCACTTAAGACAGATGCTGGAGGATACAAACACTCTGAGCCCCGAAAGCCTAGGCATCTTCGTAGTAGGAGATATAGCTAACAACGGCCGCGATGAGGAGTTCCAGGAGACTCAGAAGATATATAATACTGCTGTAGAAAACGGGAACACCAATCTTCCTCTTATACACCTTATCATGGGTAACCATGACTGGTATAACAATAACCCTTCCAAGCAGTTCCAGAAGTGGTGCAAGCTTCTTAATACAGAGCTTGAGTCCGCTCCTGACACGACCTACTACGATGAGGTCATAAACGGATATCATTTCGTATATCTGTCCAGTGAAGAGAGGGGGGACAGCTTAAGAGCGGTCATCTCACAGAAGCAGCTCGACTGGTTCGATAACATCATGGCTCAGGCTACGGAAGAAGATCCGGACAAGCCGGTATTCGTATTCCTCCACCAGTCATTCTACAACACTGTAGCGGGATCACTTCCCGGACAGGGCTGGGACGGCGTAGCGAATGAGGAGAATCTCAAGTCCGTAATGGCTAAGTACGGTCAGATCATTCTTTTCAACGGCCACAGCCACTGGGATCTCAACTCCATCAGATGTGCTTACGGCGGAGATGAAGAGGCACCTGCTGCACTGAACACCGCATCGGTATCATATCTCTGGTCAAGCTATAATATCACGCCGGGTGAGTTCTGGGACGGATCTCAGGGCTACAACGTAAAGGTATATGATGACAAGGTACTGTTCCTCGGACGTGAATATGAGCAGAACGTATATCTTCCTTCTGCAATGTTCGTCATCCAGAGAGATGATATAACCACAGAATCAGATGACTATTATCTGTCACTGAACACAGCAAGCATCAACATCGAGGCAAAGTCCGCTACGGGCGATGAGATCACCTACACTTCCGAAGATCCTCTTATCGCGGATGTGCTCGATGACGGTACCGTTATCGCCAAGAAGGTGGGAGATGTGAAGATCCGCATGAGGACCAAGGCATCCAACACCCACGTTGTCGGAATGAAGACGGTTACCGTTCACATCAGTGACAAGAACGTAGTTCGTCTTTACGGTGATACCAGGTACACCACAGCAATCAAGGCAGCCAACGAGTACAAGGAACAGCTCGGTGTCGACAAGTTCGACGCAGTCATCCTTGCCTGCGGAGATAACTTTGCGGATGCACTTGCAGGAAGCTATCTCGCGACCGTAAGAAAGGCTCCTATCCTCCTCGTAAGGAACCGTGCGGCAGAGATCAAGCTGGTTCAGGACTACATCAAGGAAAACCTGAAGGAAAACGGCACCATCTACATGCTGGGAGGAACTGCAGTAGTTCCCGATTCAGCCGTAGCCGGACTCAGCGGATTCAAGACGAGAAGACTCGGAGGAACCGACAGGTATGACACTAACGTCAGGATCCTGAAAGAAGCTGCAAGATATGCTGACGGAGCTGAAGAGTTCATCATAGCCAGCGGAAACGGCTTCGCTGACAGCTTATCTGCTTCAGCCACCGGAAGACCTATCCTTCTTGTTAAGAATGCGGTCCAGCCCAGCCAGAAGGCATATATCGATTCCCTCAAGGGAAAGAAGTTCTACATCGCCGGAGGAACCGGAGCTGTAAGCACTGATATGGAAAATGTATTCAAGGCTCTGGGAACCACCAAGAGAATAGGCGGAGCTACCAGATACGAGACATCCACGAATCTGGCTCTTGAGTTCTTCGACAAGCCTCCTGCAGCGGTTCTCGCTTATGGCGCGAACTTCCCTGACGGACTTTGCGCAGGACCTATTGCATATGCAATGGATGCACCGCTGATCCTTACAGGAAACGGCAAGGCGGATGCGGCTGTTGAATATGCCACAAAGAACGGCGTGGTCTACGGATTCATCCTCGGAGGACCTACGCTCATCAATGACTTCAATGCCAAGAAGATCTTCAGCCTTTCCGCAAACGCTGAGATACTGGTAAAATAAAACGTCACAATTAATCGAAACACCCGGATCATTCCGGGTGTTTCCTGTTGTGCGGCCGGGGATATTATGTTAATATTTAACCACTTAACAATAAGTCATTTCTCGGTTAGAAAAGGAAATACAATGAATAATAAAAAGAGAACAGGCCGCAAGGCCCTAATACTGCTGTTATCACTTCTCATGTGCATGACCTTCGTGCCGACATATGCTTTTGCGGATGGAGAGCAGGGAGTCACAGTGGAAGCGACTGAGAGCAGCATCATCCTTCATATGGGAGGCGTAGGTTCATCGGGTACAGCTCAGGTCTACAGCTATACCGCTGACAGCTATTTCCACGCAGACCCATATAAGGGGATCAGCAAAAACCTGGATAACGGTGTTTTTGTCTCGGATTATGAGATGGGAACAACTGCTGACATCGAATGCCCCAGGTATACTGAAGACGGAGCCGACCATCTCTACGACAAGTATTACGTGCTTCAGGGGGACAAGATCATCGCCGGACCTTTCTATGCATCTGAGATAGCATCGGTCGGCGGCAGGAACGTAACTCCCTTTGAAGCTGCAACCAAGAAGGGTCTTACTCATGAGGACTCCTCGACTATCAATACGGCAATAGACATGGGAGCCGGGAACACTGTCATAAACTGGGATTTGGGAAATACCATCTACGCGAATGAGGACGCAAATGGAAATCCCATAGATAACAGCGGAAGAGACGCCATCGCCTTCACTTCAGGCGGAGAGACCTTCTATTTTGACAGGAACTACGTCGAGTCCAAGGACAGGACGATCGGAGACTACACTAAAAACGGAATAAACGTATCTCTGGTCGTGATCACCTGGGCCTGGAGGGCAGGCGAGAACTATCCCGCTTCTTTCAGGTACAACACGAATAATACCGATACCCAGACACTGGGATTCAATACTTCGAATCCCTTAGGACGCAAATACTGGGTAGCTGCCATGGAATTTCTGGCAGACAGATACTCCGACAAGGAGACCGGCTTCGTGGATCAGTTCATAGTGGGAAACGAGATCGACTACACATATGACTGGTATTTGATCCAGCCGGGCGTCGTGAACGGACTCTATCAGAGAGCAGACTTCAATACCTTTATGGAAGAGTACGCCAGGACCTTCAGACTTGCTGACCTGGCGGTGAAAAAATACAATTCCGGCGCAAAGGTACTTCTCTCCATCACTCACAACTGGGCAGAGAGCAGCCTTACGAGCTACGGCTTCCCTTCGGACAGACAGACCACGGCGAGATATAACTCATACGCTCCCAAGGACATGGTGGACTGGCTGGTGAAACAGGAAAGCGCCAGAGGAAACTTCAACTGGGGACTTGCCGTCCATCCTTATCCCGTAGGGACCACCTCGAGCAATCCCGTTAAGAGCGATCTCACTCCTTCACTCGCAGGAGTTCCGAACGCTCATCCCATAACAGGGAATGCTGACACTACCCCCTGGATATCGGTATCGAATCTGGAGCTTTACCAGACATATCTAGAAAGACCCGTCAACCAGTACAAGGGAGAGACCAGAACTGTATCACTCACAGAGGCGAGCATCTGCAATGAAGACAAGTCAGGCGTATCGCAGGCTGAATACGAGAGATCCACTATGGAGCAGGCGGCATCCATCGCGATGATGTACTACCGCGCAGCATGCATACCCTGCATCAATGAGATCGCCTACTTCGAATACCACGACCAGACCCAGGGCGGAAGCTATCAGCTGGGACTGGCTGAACTCGACGGCAGGGAGAAACCTGCCGCAAAGGTATGGAAGTACATAGATACAGACAAGAGTTTTGAATATTCGAACAGATATCTTAAATATATAGATCCGAAGGCAAGTTCATATAAGGATCTGATGAACGCCGCAAAGACCGGATACAACTGGGACAGCAACTGGACTGATCAGAATCTCATGCCGAGAAGCATCGATCCTTCCCAGGCAGGACGCACTGACGCAGTCCGTATCTTCGGGAGCACCAGATATGAGACCTCGCTTAAAGCGGCTGACGCGTACAAGGCCCAGCTCGGAGTGGAGCAGTTCGACGCGGTGATCCTCGCCTGCGGAACTAATTTTGCGGACGCTCTTGCGGGAAGCTATTTGGCAAGCGTCAGGAACGCTCCGATCCTTCTCGTGAGAAACCGCGATGTTGAGATCAAACCGGTCCAGGAATACATCAGGAAGAACCTGAAGGCGGGAGGAACCATCTACATGCTCGGAGGAGAGGCTGTAGTGCCTCAGGCTTCTGTTGCCGGCCTTTCGGGATACACAGTTAAGAGACTCGGCGGGACCGACAGGTACGATACCAACGTCAAGATCCTTAAAGAGGCTGAGATCTTTGCAGGAGCAGAGACGGATTATCTGGTAGCCAGCGGAAACGGCTTCGCAGACAGCTTATCCGCATCTGCTACAGGCAAGCCAATCATTCTGGTGAAAAACGCTGTACAGCCGAGCCAGAAGGACTATATAAACTCGCTCAAAGGAAAGAATTTCTACGTGATCGGCGGAACAGGAGCTGTCAATGCCGACATGGAAAAGGCGTTCTCCGGACTTGGAAAGACCGTAAGGATCGGAGGAGCCACCAGATATGAGACCTCTGTAAACGTGGCAAGGACCTTCTTTGACAGTCCTGACTGCGCTGTGACCGCCTTCGGAGCAAACTTCCCTGACGGACTTTGCGGAGGGCCTCTCGCATACGCTATGTGCGGACCGCTGATCCTGGCGACAAGCGGCAAAGCTGACGCCGCAGTATTCTATTCCGACGCCGTAGGAATAACTTACGGAACGATACTCGGCGGACCGACTCTGATAAATGACGCAGCTGCCAGACTCATTTTCGGACTCAGGGCGGATGCGGTGATAAAATAGTACAGGTTGTTTTGAAGATGTTTTGAAAGGGTGATCCGGATGTTAAGAAAGAATATCATCAAGGTTTTAAGATTTTCGGTGCTTCTGGCTCTGATCCTTTTGATGGCGGCTTCCTTTGCGTTCGCAGAGGAGGGCGGAGGAGATCTCGAGGCAGACATTGCGGTCGCGGGTTCCGAAGACACAGTCACACTGAAGGCCGTGGATGTGGACGGGACTCCGTACTTCTTCCTGCCGTCAGGCGTGGGCGATGAGAGCGTAACTTACAGAGTACCGGAAGGAGCGTCATATGAGGTGATGAAGAGCGCAAATATCGCGTCGCTCCACTTCGTAAGCTCTGACCCTGAAAAGGGCCTGGGTTACGTAAACTCAAACAAGGAGAACAAGGCTCCCGGTGAGGTATATATGTACGATGAGAATTTCGAACA
>CACZGZ010000063.1 GCA_902780845.1 uncultured Eubacteriales bacterium | reverse complement strand
GGTCGAGATACTTCTTATACTGCTTGATATCGTGCTTGTAGTTCATGATGGCAGACGCTCTCTTCCATCCGGGAAGGTGCACGCCGTACTCGTCGAACTTCCAGTAGATATCGCAGTAGAACAGTCCTATCTTTATCCCCTTGCTCTTCACGTATCTGAAGAAACCGAAGTCGAGGAAAGGATGTGTGGGCATATGATGCGGATCTGTGAGAAGGGTCGGCTCAGTGTGAGACTCCGTATACATGAAGTCATACTTCGCCCCTTCTGCGATAGTCTTCTTAAGCTCCTTTATACGCTCTCTTCTCTCCTTGGAATATCCCTGGATCACGAAGACGTCGTAGCCGATAGCCCTGAAGGCCTCTATCATCTTACGGGGACGCATCATCCTGGCGCCGTTTCCCTTTTCGTCCAGCTCATATGGCAGGTAAAAAATACACTTCTTCATTTATCTAATTCCGTTTAATTATGTTTGGCTGTCTTCATGTACTGCTCCTCTATATCGAGGAAACAGGTGTTGATCTCGAACTTCTCAATGGCGTACTCTCTTCCGCGGGAACCCATCTTCGCTCTCAGATCCTTATCGTCAGCCAGCCTGATCATCGCATCGGCTATTGCCGCTGCGTCCTTGGTGGGTACGACTATACTGGATTCGCCCGGACAGGTCGCTTCCTTCAGTCCTCCCACGTCGGAGATTATGACAGGTGTTCCGCAGGCTTCAGCTTCCACCGCGGCAACACCGAAGGATTCAAAATAGATCGACGGGATGACCGCCATATCCATGTTGGCCCATTCCTTTGCGGCCTCCTCCTGAGGGATCCTTCCGAGGAAGTTCGTGATCTCATCGATCTTAAGATCCTTTGCCAGGGCCTTCAGCTTTTCAGCGTCAGGGCCGTTTCCTGCGATCCTGAGACATATGTCGAGATCCGGCCTCTTCTCCCTTACAATGGCAGCAGCTCTGAGGATATATTCGATACCGTAAAGATGTTCAAGGGTCTTAACAGTACCAATCACAAGCTTGCCGTCATCGGTCCTGGTCCTCTTTGAAGGATGGAAGAGCTCCATATCCACTCCAAAGGGCGTTATGTGGAACTTCCTGTCCGTATAGAGGGCAGCCTCGTCGGCCATAGCCTGAGAGGTTGAGAACAGGTGCCCCGCCCTCTTTAGGCTGAACTTAAGGAGAGCCTTATGGAGAGGGCTCTTCTTCGGGAAGCTGTAGATGTCGGATCCCCAGACCGAAAGATAATAGCCCTTAAGCCCGCTCAAAGCCACCGCGACGCCGTAGCTCGTGGCGTAGTGAACGTTCACTATATCGGGCTTTATCTCTTCCACGATCTTTCTGATCCTGCCGCCTGTGAGCATGTATTTAAGTTTGCCAAGGTCTCCCCCGCCCGTATTTACGGAGATATCGATGAGATGCACCTGGGCGTTCTCTATCTTTCCCTCCGTAAACGAAATGACGTGGATCTCATGACCTCTTCCGGAGAACCATCTGCACCACTTTACTATGTGCGCGCTGTTGGCCGGTCCGATAAAACAAATCTTCATTCTTACTCCTGCAGGGTATTACAGTCTCCAGAATCTCATTCCGGATGCCTTTAATTCGTCCATTCTGTAAAGGCTCTTTACGTCTACGAGTACCTTTTCCTCGTCGGGAATGTCAGCCTTGAACATCTCCTTGATCTTGCCCATGGACATGGATCTGTACTCGTTGTGTCCTACTGCCACGATGATGCAGTCAGCCTTGGGAAGCTTGTCGAAGTCAACGAGGTCAACTCCGTATTCTTCCTTTGCAACTTCGGGATCTGCCCAGCCGTCTGTAACGATGGGCTGGATGTCGAATTCCTTAAGTCTGTTGATGATGTCTACTACCTTGCTGTTTCTGGTATCAGGGCAGTTCTCCTTGAAGGTCACGCCGAGGATGACTACTGTAGCCTTCTTGGGAGCCATGCCTGCTTCGATCATTTCCTTGATGGCAGCGTCGGCTACGAATCCGCCCATGCTGTCGTTGACCTTACGGCCGTTCAGGATGATCTGGCTGTGATATCCGAGCTTTTCAGCTGCGTTTGTCAGATAGTACGGGTCAACTCCAATGCAGTGTCCGCCTACAAGACCGGGCTTGAATCCGAGTGCGTTCCACTTGGTGTTCATTCCGTCGAGGACTTCGTTGGTGTCGATCCCGAGTCTGTCGCAGATCATGGCGATCTCGTTCATGAAGGCGATGTTGATGTCTCTCTGGCTGTTCTCAACTACCTTGACTGCCTCAGCTGTCTTGATGTTGGATACAGGGAAGGTACCTGCCTTGATAACGATGTCGTATACCTTCTGGATCTCCCTTGCGGATTCCTCGTCCATACCGGATACGACCTTTCTGATGTTGGTGAGAGTGTGAACTCTGTCGCCGGGGTTGATTCTCTCGGGGGAGTAACCGATCTTCCAGTCAACTCCGCACTTGAGTCCGGATTCCTTCTCGATGATGGGAACGCAGATGTCCTCGGTAACTCCGGGATATACTGTGGATTCGAATACTACGATGGTTCCGGGCTTGATGTTCTGTCCTACTGTTCTGGAAGCACCCTCTACGGGTCTCAGATCCGGGCTGTTGTCATCCTTTACGGGTGTGGGAACAGCTACTACGATGAATCTTGCTTCGCTGAGTCTTGCAGGATCATAGGTGAAGTCCACAGTCGTGTTCTTGATGGCCTCTCCTACTTCGTTTGTGGAGTCGATGCCGTTTCTGTACTCTTCAACTCTCTGCTTGTTGATGTCGAAACCGATTACGTTGATGTGCTTTGCGAATTCTACGGCGATGGGCATACCTACGTAGCCAAGGCCGACTAATGCGAGTTTTTCTTTACCTGAGATCAGGCCGTTATAGATGTTATTGAATTCCATTTTCTTCTCTTCTCCTGTTTATGCTAAACATTCTTTGATGGCGCTTACTACTTCGTTTACGTCTTCCTGTGTGAGGTAAGGGTGCATGGGAAGGCTGAGCACGGTTGCGCAAAGCCTTTCAGTCACAGGGCAGTCAGCTTCTGCGCTGTATGTTCCCTCGAAGGCTCCCTGAAGGTGCATCGGCTTGGGATAATATACCATTGTAGGGATTCCCTTAGCCTTTAACGCTGCCTGAAGGTCTGCCCTTACAATGTCAGCGGGAAGCTGTGTGGTGAACTGAGCCCAGCTGGATCTGAATCCCTCGGGTACGAGAGGAAGCGTCAGACCTGCGTCCTTGAGTGCTTCCATGTACATGTCAGCAGCCTTGTTCACGTCGTCCAGCTCGTAATCTGCGAAAGCCTTGAGCTTCGGCATGAGGATGGCAGCCTGAAGTGTATCGAGTCTGCTGTTCATACCGATCCTGATGTTGTTGTATTTATCGTTTGCGGATTTTCCGTGTACGCAGATGCTTCTTAAGTATTCTGCCCACTCGTCGTTATCGGTGAATACCGCACCGCCGTCTCCGTAGCAGCCGAGAGGCTTAGCGGGGAAGAATGAGGTGGTGGAGATATCTCCGAAGCTGCATGCCATTTTGCCGTTGATGCTTCCTCCGAAGCCCTGGGCAGCGTCTTCCATGAGAAGCAGTCCGTACTTCTCGCAGACGGGTCTGATCCTGGTGTAGTCAGCAGGAAGTCCGAAGAGGTCAACTGCTACTACTGCCTTAGGTGTGTACCTGCCCTCTTCCTTTACCTTGATGATGGCTTCTTCGAGCTTCACGGGGTCAAGGTTGAAAGTTCTCTCGTCAACGTCTACATAGACGGGAGTAGCACCTTCGAAGGCGGGGCACTCGCCGGATGAGAAGAAGGTGAAGTCGGGTACGAATACCGCGTCTCCCTCTTTGACTCCCCATGCCATCATGGCAAGGGTGATGGCGTCAGTTCCGTTCGCGCAGGTGATGCAGTGCTTCACGCCTACGTATTCGGCAAGCTGTGCTTCAAGCGCCTTTACCTGGGGCCCTGAAATAAACTGAGCGGATGCCAGCACCTCAGCGATGCCTGCATCGATATCGTTCTTTAATACCTGATACTGTTTCTTTAAGTCTCTGAATTGCATCTTATTTTTCCTTTAATCCTTCCTCAGTCTCTTCATACTGTCTTCCGCAGGTGCACTTGAGATCGTCTCCTAAGATGGCTCCGCATTCGCAGACCCAGCCGATCTGTCTCGCAGGCACGCCTGCCATAAGCGCGTGGTCGCGCACGTTCTTCGTTACTACTGCGCCTGCAGCGATCATAGCCCAGCGTCCGATGTTATGTCCGCAGACGATCGTGGCGTTGGCTCCTACTGTAGCGCCTTCCCTGAGAAGCGTCTTCTTGTAGCCGGCGCTTCCCTTGGGGTATTTTGCTCTGGGAGTAAGGTCGTTGGTGAATACCATTGAAGGACCGCAAAATACATAATCCTCCATCTCTACTCCCTCGTAAACAGATACGTTGTTCTGAAGCTTGCATCCGTTACCGATCTTTACGTTGTTACCGACGTTTACGTTCTGTCCGAGAGAACAGTTCTCGCCGATCTCAGCACCCTTTAAAATATGTGAAAAATGCCAGATCTTGGTCCCTTTTCCGATTTTGACGTTGTCGTCAACGTAGCTTGATTCATGTACAAAGTATTCTGACATCTTAGAACTCTCCTTTCATGTCGGTGCTTGCGAAATCCTTGAGAGGAAGCTTGACGGGCTGTCCCGTCTTCTGGCTCTTGTAGATCGCGAGTACCATTTCCAGGGCGTTCTTTCCTGCGACTGCGTCTACGTAAGGCTTCCTGTCGTTTTCGATGGCATCCATGAAGTCTGCGAACAGGCTGGTGTGGCCGTTTCCGTAAACGTTTGAAGTCTGCTCCTTAAGTCCCTTCTTCTCTCCGTCTTCCTCGGTCTCATCAGCGAAATCCCAGACGTCGATGTTGTTTGTGGAAGTTCCGCCGATCTTTACGGTTCCCTTCTCTCCGAATACATAGAGGGTCTCCTCAAGGTTCTTAGGATATACGTTTGTGGTTCCCTCGATGGTAGCGATGGCGCCGTTCTTGAACTTGACGACTGCCATTCCTACGTCCTCTGCCTCAAGATAATCGTGGAACTGCTGACGGGTTGCTCCGTATACTTCATCAACTTCGTTTCCGAACATCCATCTCAGGAGGTCGATACCGTGGATGCACTGGTTCATGAGGCAGCCGCCGTCGTCCTGCCAGGTTCCTCTCCAGGGTGCCTGGTCATAGTAGCCTTTGTTCCTGTTCCATCTTACGTGGATGGAGCCGTGGGACAGTCTTCCGAATCTGTCTGCTTCGATCGCCTTTCTCAGTTCCTGGATGGCAACGTTGAATCTGTTCTGGTGGCAGGCTGCTACCTTTACGTTCATCTTTTCGCTGAGTTCGATGATCTTGTCTGCGTCAGCCATGTTCATAGCCATGGGCTTTTCGATGATGCAGTGAACTCCCTTTCCTATGCAGTAGAGTGCGATCTCGGCGTGAGGGCCGCTCTCTGTTGCGATACTTACGAAGTCAGGCTTTACTTCATCCAGCATGACTTTGTAGTCTGTATATCTCTTTATGTCTGAATCCTGAAGGTCGTGCTTTGCAAGCAGATTCTCCATAGCTTCAGGAAGCACGTCGCATACAGCGGCGATCTCCAGCTTGTTGTTTACGGCAGCCTTCATGTGGTTTGTTGCTATACGGCCGCAGCCGATAAGTGCGTATCTCATCTTATTTTCTCCAATCTCTTATAATGTCACAAATTTTTTCTGCAGCGTGTCCGTCACCAAAAGGCTGGTACGTGGGATCTATCGTCTGTTCTTTGGAAAGTTTTTCAAGTATATCCTTATGGTCTGCCTTTGCCAGCTGGTTTCTGTTATCAACCATGGTCTCCGGCCAGACAACGTAATCGAGCACAAATACACACTGCACTCCTGCGTAGAAGGCCTCGCACTGGAGTCCGCCGGAGTCGGTTACTATCTTCTTCGCGTTCTGTGTCAGATGAACGGAATCCGAATAGCCCACCGGCTGAGTGAGTATGATGTTTTCGAAGTTGTTTTCCTTACAGATGCGTCTTGCTCTTTCCTGGTTTCTCGGATGTACCGGATAGATGGTCTTCGCATCCAGGCTGTTCATCGCGAGAAGTATCTCGGTAAGAGGTTCGTCGCTGTAGGTGTTTTCCTGTCTGTGGCAGGTCATGTAGTAGAACTCTTCGGGAACTTCCACCTTGTTTCCCTCGAAGTCCACGATGTTCTTCTTCTCCCACGGAAGATCCGCAAAATGAAGGAAGGAGTCGTACATGATATTTCCCACGCAGTATGATCTGTCTCCCAGGCCTTCTCTCTTAAGCTTGTCCAGCGCGTCTTCTGTCGCACAGAAGTTAAGAGATGCGGCGTGGTCTGTGGTGATCCTGTTAACTTCCTCCGGATTGTCCAGGGTGCCGAGACGATTTCCCGCCTCGACGTGGAATACCGGAATGTGTATCTTAACAGCAGCGAGGGCTGCTGCAAGCGTCGAGTTCGTATCTCCGTATACCAGGAGGGCGTCCGGTTTCTCCTTCATCAGGATCTCCTCTATACCCACCAGCATCTTTGCTGTCATCTGAGCGTGGGATCCGCCTGAGATGCCGAGGTTGTAATCCGGCTTGGGGATACCCATCTCCCTGAAGAATACGGCAGACATGTTGTCATCGAAATGCTGACCCGTGTGGACCAGTATCTCTTCGTGTTCTTTTCTCAGCTGCCTTGAGCCCGCAGCTGCCTTGATGAACTGCGGCCTGGCGCCGACTACTGTTACGATCTTCATTAAAATCTCCTATGTTTTACCTTATGCTGTCCAGAAACTGTTCTGCCAGCGAAGAATATGTGAATCTGCTCATCACGGCTTCTCTTCCCTTTTCTCCCATGGCTTTCCTTTCGGAAGGATCCATGGAGCGGATAGTCCTGATGGCGTCTGTTACTTCCTTTTCATTTTCAGGATCGCACTGGATCCCGCAGCCGTACTGTCTGATAATGGTGTCCGGCGCATCGAAGGCGCAGACCACGGGGATGCCTCCCATCATGGAGTCGTACATCTTGTTCAGGCAGAGGCCGAATCTGTAAAGAGGCGACGTAAGTCCCGTCATGTATGAACAGTCAAAGTGCTTAAGAAGGTCCGGCACCGCAAGCTTCGGTACAGGCGGGAGGAAGAAGGCGTTCGTTATACCTTCGTTCTCAGCCCTCTCCATAAGGCGGGGCTTCTCCACTCCGTCTCCAACGAAGACGAAGATCATGCCGGGGTCTTCTTCGAGCATCTTTTTAGCTATGTCCAGTCCCTTGTCCAGGGCGTTTGAAAGAGCGTGTCCTCCGAAGTAGCCGACGATGAAGTCATCCTTATGCTCCTCAAAAAACTTTCTGTGCTCTTCAGGAATGCTCTCAGCGTTCTCCCATTCTTCCTCAACTATGCCGTTCTGGACGTTCACGAACTTGCCCGGGGCCAGCCCGTGCTCCTTCATGTAGCCCTCAGCATAGGGAAGGAGGGATACGCACTTGTCGCAGTGCTTGTACGCTGAATCCTCAGCGATCTGCATGGCGACCACGAAGGGGTGCTTCCTGGACATGCCGCCCACCTCGTAGAGGGTCGCGGGCCACATGTCGTGGACTTCGTGTATGTACTTGGCTCCGGCGAGCTTCGCTATCCTCTGCGCGGGATATGTATCCAGCGGGTAGGTGGATGAAGCTATCACCAGATCCGGTTTGTATTTTTTTGCAATTTTAGCCGCGTTAAGATAAAGCTTTCTTATGAAACGCTCCATCGTAAGGGCTCGTTTGACGCCGTTTCCTTCGTATTCTCCGGTCCTGAGCCAAACGTATTCTATGCCGTCTATATCCTCGGAAGCAAAATCGTTTAATACCGATGGATTCTTCTTTCTCAGGTGAGAATAGTCTCCGGCAATTATAGTCACCTTGTGGCCCTGCTTTACCCATTCTCTCGACAGGTAATATGGCCGGAATTCCATTCCCATCTCAGGAGAGCCGGCATAATGTTCCAAATATAAGATATTCATTTATAATCCTTACCTAACACCGCCAGAACTGTCCTGAACATGGTCCCTATCTCGCCGAAGAATGAATATTCCCTGACTGATTTAAGATTCCACTTCATCTTTTCAGGAAGAACATCTTCCATGTATACGCGGTCTACGTCATCTGCTTCATTGAGCAGCCTGTCCTCATCCTTGTACCTGATGCTGGCTTCGGAGGTGATCCCCGCGGGCATCAGAAGGGTCGCAAGGTACTCGGGCTCATACTTTTCCACGTACTTCACCGCTTCGGGCCTCGTTCCCACAAAGGACATGTCCCCGAGGAGCACGTCAAACACCTGCGGAAGCTCGTCCAGCCTGAGGCTTCTCAGGTGGCTTCCGGCACGCGTTATCCTGCTGTCGTTTCCCACGGTCACAGCAGTACCGATCTTATCGGC
>CACZGZ010000062.1 GCA_902780845.1 uncultured Eubacteriales bacterium | reverse complement strand
TCCTGAACTGAGAGACACTGTTGCTGACAGGATCCTTCCTTCAAAGTCCCTCGTATTTTTGATCCTGACTTCCCCTGCTTTAGGTATCCGGATCCTGTCACCATTTATTCTGATGCAGTCATTTACATTCATAGTACGGTAACTCTGACTGTATCGTTTACTCTTAAATTTAGGATATCCTCCGCGTTTCTTAAAGAAGTTATCATATGCTCTGTCCAGATGTCTTAATGTTTGCTGAAGTGCAATGCTGTCTGTTTCCCCGAGCCATGGGTTCTCCTTCTTAAGGTTATGGGAAAGATCTTTGCTTGTTTCTGTATAGCTCAGAGATCCATGACATTCTTTCCAAAGTCTCTGCTTCTTTTCAAGATAGTGATTATATACAAAACGGCAGGAACCGAATGTCTTTGAAAAGAACTCCTGCTGTTTCATATTCGGATATGCGCGATATTTGTAACCTCTTATCCGTTTCATGAGCCCCCTCCGAACATATGTTCTTTTTCGTATTGTATCATGAAGCGGAACATCATGCAATAGCTTTGTGGAAGATCAGGTAACTTTTTCATGGATCAGTCTCTGTATATCGCAAGAATTGGATCCGGCTTCCTTCAGCAAAAGTGGAACGATTCATCCCGCCACTTTAGAAGTGGGGGTATTCTCGTTGAGCTTTATGATAAATACAAGACCCACATGTTTCCATGTGGGTCTTTTGTTCGCTCTTTATGCTTTATCTGCTGTTTCTGTTCCTGCTTTCAACTTTTACCCTGCCATCGTGGATGCTTTCCTTAAAGAAGTCCTTCACGGAGCAGCCGGCACGTCCTGAAGATGCACATGCGCAGGCACATGCACAGGATGAAGCGCAGGCGCATGATGAAGCGCAGGACGATGCGCAGGATGATGCGCAGGATGAGCGGTGCGAAGATCCTGATGACCTGCTGGAGGAACTCCTGCTTACAGGCACGTTTATAACATTTACGTGTATGTAAGTGTTCGGGGAGTTTCCATACCTGTAGGTACCCTTCTTCGTATACTTCTCGGGATTTTCGATCTCGCTCTCCTCCACTACTTCCTTGCTCTTTATCATACTGCGTCCGCAGTACGGACAGCTGTCCTTGCCCTCTTCACGGGCAGAACCGCAGCTCGGGCAATTGTCGTAGTATTCGATCTTGGTTCGTACGATCTTTTTCTTGGTGGCTTTGTTGGAGCCGAAGCCCAGGCCTCCTGCGATCCACTTTATGAATGCGACCAGGATCACGAAAGGTGCGGCCATCGTTGCCAATGCCAAGCCCATGATGATGAGCCCGAATATGATATCTAAAGCGCTGTAGTCATCATCGTAATCATAGCCAGATCCGCCTCCGCCTGATCCTTCCTGACGGTCTTCGGAGAAACCGAAGGCATCGTTGGGATATACTACGGTCATCGTGTATCTGTCGCCGGCGGAAAGTGAGGTCTCAAATGTAAGGTAACCATCCTCCTGGAAGCAGTCAGGCTGCCATGCGCCTGCGTTCTCCGCATTCCAGCGGATCACGAGTTCGTCCACGTCGATCCCGTCGAACCATGCCGGAGTAAAGGTATATACGGTCTCACCCTCGACCCATTTGTCGATCTGATACATATGATCCTGAGTCATTGAAAACTCAACGGTCACGGTCTCACCCTCTCCGTAACCTCTGTCGAGGTAGATCGCGAGCGAATCACCGTTATCATCTATATCGCTGATGGTATCCGTAAGAGGAGTTATATTCTCATGATATCTGTTAGGTACTCCCAGATCGATCCATTCCAGTTCTCCTATGGAATCGTCCAGAACCGTCCAGTCGATGTGATACGTCATTTGAAGAGATGCGTCCTCATTGACATCTACAGTTATCGTGAAGTTCTCTATCTCGTCAGTAGCTGCCGCAAAGGCAGGAACCGCCGTCATCACAGTCATGAGCAGTATGACGGCCAATATGAGGAGGATCCTCGGTGCTCTTCTTAATTCAGCGTTCATCAGCAGCACCTCCTTAACGGACATTCACCTGTCATCTCAGATGAGAAGTTTCTGTGATCTGTACATGCCGGGCACTCCCAGATGTTTACCCAGTCGTCTCTCAGCATGTTTCCTATGGGCCTGTCAGACAGCCAGCTCTGACAAGGAACCACATTTCCGCCCGGAGTTATTGCCATATTTGAAAGGCAGGCCCCGCAGGACGGTGAAGGTATGTTCAGTTCATCAAACACCTTCTGGTCTATCCATCCGGGTGAAGTGAAGGCTATCTCCATTCCGTTCTCACTGCAGTACGCCACGGCTTCTCTCAGGATCTTTTCAAGTTCTTCACCTGAAAGCTGGATGCTTTCGGAATCCTCCGTAGTCGCATTTCCCGTCATTATCATACCGGAGCAGGTAACATAGATCACTCCCCTGTCGTGAAGGTATTCAAGGGTCTTCACGTAGTCGCGGTTGAGCGTACAGAGCGGAGTGTTGATGCTGACAGAAAGCCCTTCCTTGAGAGCGTTCTCAATACCTGAAGCGGTATTTTCGAACTGATCGGCTCCCACAAGCTTATTGTGTACTTCGGGATCGCTTGAATAGAAGGTCACCTGAACGCTGTCCAGTTCAGCCTCGTGGAGTTTTCGACAGTAATCTTCAGTAAGTTTGATGCCGTTGGTGTTGAGCCTTGAAATGAACCAGCGGGCATACTTTATGAGTTCCATGAGGTCCTCCCTCATGGTAGGCTCTCCGCCTGTAAACGTCACCTGAGGTATGCCTGCTTCACGGCACTTATCCAGGATCTTTTTCCACTCTTCTGTCGATAATTCTTCCTCATCTGAAAGTGTCTGACCTGCCGCGTAGCAGTGCACGCATTTCTGATTGCAGTGCCATTTTCCGTTCTTCGTCATGGCGCTGACCATCACATCCATCCTGTGAGGAGCGTTCATATATTCCTCATACTCGCCGATGCTCATATAGTTGACCTCGGTGGTAACAGGTTCGCGGTAAGCTATCTGCCTTATGGTCGTATAGATGGTCTGTATGTCTTCCGCTATGCGTTTCCTCGACAGGAACGGGATTATCTGCTTGACGTTCTCAGCAGTCTTTTCAAGTATGCTCTGAACGTCATTTTCACCGATCTCCTTTCCGTCGAATTTATTAGTCTCCCTTATCATTTCTGCCAGAATGACTGCCCACGCAAAGTTGACGGGAATTATATCAGTCCCGTTGATGATGGCTATGCTTGGATTGAGAGCGTTTTCTTCCTTTTTAGGCGGGATCAGATGTATCCTGATAGCCCCCGGTCCGTCAGGATTCAGGGTGGTATGCAGGACCTCATTGAAACATGTATCCATGTATTCACTGATTCCCTTCACGCTCTTCATATTTCTGAAAAGTTTGGGTACAGGTATCATATCTGCTCTCCTTTTATACGGATAAAGTGATAAATACTATGTTTGATTATATTATACAATTTCTGTTATAAAAACAAAAGCAATTCTTCAAGTTCCTGTTTCGCTTTTTCATAGCCTTCGAAATGAATGGCGTTCATCCCCATTGCTTTTGCAGCGATCACATTCGCCTTGCTGTCGTCCAGGAATACGCACTCCTCAGGCACCAGACCGAATCTGTCCAGAAGGATCTGATATATCCTGTGATCGGGCTTTACTATCCCCTCGTTACAGGAGAATACTCCTCCGTCCATGTATGCCAGGAAATCCAGAGGCAGATGGTTTGCCTTCATGGTGTGCTCAGCATAGTTTGAAAGGAACAGCACCCTGTATCCCCTTTTCTTCAGGTCCTTTATCCAGGGGATAGCGTAATCTTCCTTCTTTATGCATTGGCCTACGTTATCGAAGACAAGCCTGATCTCATCCTCGTATTCAGGTTCCGCATCCAGCATCTTCTGAAATATCAGGTCTGTATTCATCCCCTTGTCAAGGTCGTTCCAGTAACCCGTCATCCAGATAGCGTTGTTCACATGTTCTATGGTCTCATCATCCTTGAGGAGTTCCTTCACGTACGGATGGTAGTCAAACTTAAGGAGAACGTTGCCTATATCAAAAACTATGTTTTTTATCATAATTATTTTCCTTCTCTATATTCTATTCTTCAGAATTGATATCCCTGTATAGCTCGTTTATCTTTGACTGCGCGTATTCCAGCTGATGCTTGTCCCTTATCCTGTCCCGGTCGCTCAGGATGGCGAGCATCTCGTCCGCCACGTCTTCAAGCGTATGCTCGCCTCTTAAGATATATCCCATCATCCTTCCCGCTGTGAATTCCGTGCTGAGTTCCCTGGCTATCAGCTCAGAAAAGGCTTCGGGATAGCCGCGCCTCACCATAAGGTTATACAGTTCTATGCTTTTATCTGTCATTATTCATATCCTCTTTTCATACTTTTGAGGCAAGATTTATGGTTCAGCATTATCCACTGGATGGTGGTGATCACCATGAGCCACGCTGCGAAAAATCCCATGGGTATATGCTTTTGTTTCAAAAGGACGTCTCTGTCCTTGACTTGCTGCATTTTATCTTCTAGTTGTTATCTTCGCTCTCAGGAAATACGTCCTGTCCGTTAACGGTTATACCGCCGTTTGCAGGTACCAGTATGTATGTGCGTCCATCTATCTCCCTGGTCTTTATCATCAGGGCGTTCTCAGGTTCTGTGGTGATAACTGTATCGTCGGTCCTTATCTCGTATTTTTTTGAAACCAGATTCACGGGAACAAGCTCTTCCCTGATCACTTCGCGTAACTTCGTGACCTTTTCTTCGGATACGTTGCGCTTTTCGAGCACGTTCGAGAGTTCACTGAATGTGTAGGTCTCCTCGTTTTCCTTCGCCTCATAGAGATCTGAGTATACCAGGGCTGCAGTCTCAAGGTTATAGTCTTCTCTCAGGACCTCAAACATATTCGTTTCAAAATCCTCTTTCTGCTCCTTAGCGGTAAGCGGAGGCTCCACTCCGAAGAGAGCCTGCGACAGTTCCTCATGGCTCTCATCAGTCGTGTAATACAGAGCTTTAAATATATCCGCATTCCCGTCAAGGTAAGCCGGATACATGAAGCCCAGCATGGGATTGGCCATAACGCTTCCCGTGGCGTTCATCCTGAACTCCTCCTGCTCAGGAGCATATCTCAGTTCTGCCTTCGATTCCTTGATCGGACAGATACCGCAGATGAAGTAATTGAAGGTGCTTCCGTCCTTTTCCATGAAGTCTTCATCGCCGTCATATGATACGATATCGTAGTTGTCCGCCATCAGAATGATGCAGTAATTCTTATCTATCGTGAGGTTCTCTATGATCTGTTCATAAAGGGCTTCCCTCATCTCATCGGATTCCAGCTCAGCACCTGCAAGCGCATAGAGGGTCTTTTGCTGATCCGACTCGCGCATTTCTATCTCCAGAAGGTTCTTGTCCTGCCTTCCGGATATGCACTTCCTGAAGAGTTTGGTATACATCTCCTTTTCCTCGTTAGAAAGATCGAGGACCGGGATGCTCATTCTGGCTACGATCTGCCCTGCGCAGACGTAGCATCCGTACACCCTCTTTACGTTGTCTATATCCAGGTCGCGCCTGACTCGTTTGGTTTCAGTTAAATCTATCATTTGATCCCTTTCCGCATTTCATTTTTTTATCTTCAGCATATATCCAAAGTAGACTTAACCATTATATCATGACAGGAAGATCAGTACACGCACATTTTTTGTTCCGCAGCCTCCCAAAAGTGCCAAAGTAAAGATCAGAATGAACATGATGAAAATATTTTTCTTTTTCATTTTCATATACCTCCGGTCCGAATCAAAAGCTGGGTTTCTTCATTATATCACATCGCTGAAGCAATATCATAAAAATAAATGATCCTGCATATTTACATGCAGGATCTAAAAATCATATAGAATTATTTATCTGATGTCTTTTCTCTGAGGAAGTCAAGTATGCGCTCCTTATAATCCGGCGCCGTGTCATAAGCTGCATGACCGTAGCCATCGTACATATAAAGAGTGCAGTCACCGTCCTTCAGGAGCTCTGCGATCTTTTCGGAAGCCTCTCCTCCTACTACCTGATCGTCATTTGAGCCTAGGACAAGCACCGGGCACGCTATGCTTCCAAGTTTATCAGTTACATCGAAACCGTCCATTCCTTCAGCCAGGATGGCGAAGCGCTCCAGATCCTCATCTGTCACGGTCTCAGCGGCTGCGATGAGAGGATCACGGGATTGCTCGAATACTTCTTTCGGGTATACGGCTTCTCCGAAAGCAAGATAGAGGCCTTCCCTGTCTCCGGCCTTTGCCAGGCTGATCCATTCTTCGATCGTCTTGTAATGCTCCTCATCCAGGCATGGAGCAGTCGATCCAAGGATAAGGTTACTTACCAGTTCAGGATGACAGATCGCGATATCCATGGCCATCATTCCTCCCTGGGATGCTCCGAAAAGATTCACCTTTTCCAGTCCGATCGCTTTAAGTGCTTCCGCTGTATCCTCGGCCATCTCGTGAACAGAATATGTATCGGGCAGATCCTTTCTCCGGTCCACCAGATAGACGGTGTACTCATCAGCAAGTAGCTGATAAGCTTCCTCTACAGCGGATGCAAACCCCATCACGCTCTGCACACTTAAACCCGGGAGGATCACCAAAGCCTCTTCCCCATGTCCGAACTTATAGTATTCCATCGAGAATGTGTCTGTTGTAACGGTTTCGATTTGTCCGCCCATTTCGGTCTCGCTTTCCTGGCTGTCCTCCTGATCTGCATTACCGCAGCCTGAAAAAAGAAGCAGCGATGCAAGCATTATCACCAATAGTTTCCTGATGTTTTTCATAGTTTCACTTCCGATTATATGATTATTATCTCAGCCACCCCTTCTTTGACATCTTGTCAAGCACCAGGATGTAAACCACATAGCAGGCAAAGGTGAGGAAGAAATCCCTCCAGCCCACCTGACTCTGGATCTGGCCAAAACCGAATCCTGTAAGGTAGAATACTGTCATGTTGTTCACTATATGGAAGGCACATGATGATTCCAGTCCCTTGGCAAGCCAGGCTATGATGCCGAGACCGATGCCTGCCACCCAGATCTCCAGGACGCCCACAAAGTTATACGGATGAGCAGATGCAAAGATCATTGTCTGAAGCACGATGGCTATGATCGGTACCTTGAACCAGGATCCGAAGGTCTGCATGAAAAGACCGCGGAAAATATATTCCTCAGCCACACACTGAAGCGGTCCCAGTAAAGTGCAAAGGATCAGCCCTGCGATCGTAAACCTGGGATCTCCCGCCCTTCCGTCGATCAGCACTATATATGCAGCGTTCGGAACACCGCAGATCAGAAGAGCCGGGAAGAAGCATTTGAAGAATATTCCCCAGCTCCAGCCCTTGCCGGATGATGACGAATATGAGTGAAAAGGTCTGTCTTTAACGATCCTGACCGCCAGAATAAGGGCGATCAGCATCCAGACAACGCTTCCCACTGTGGCTATTGCTCCCGGCGCTGTATATACGTCAAAGCTGTCATAGCCGCCCTGCGCCAGAGCGCTTAAAACAGAAGTCTTGCTTCCGGTTATCAGTTCGATTATGAATACCAGAATAGTATTCACAATGGAACCTAAAAAATAGAATACCGCAGTCAGGATACCTACAAAAAACGGCTTATACCACTTGTAGGTCTTGAACTTGTTCGGATAGGTTATATAGTCCGGTATTATTTTTGTTACGTCAGGTATATTGTCAGGCATATCTCGACCCCTTTCTCAAATCGTGATAATTATACCATATATGTGAAGTTCGTACATCATTTTTTGTAACATTAAAAAGGACCGCGCTTTCCATGCGGTCCTTTTGATTTCGTTATCATACGGCGCCTGTTTTTTATCGGATCTGACCGGCCTGACTCTTCCTCTCTATTCCTCTAGTGAATGCATTCCATATGAACCACATAAAATGGAAAATGACAATTATAAGTACAGTATACACTACTGCTCTCACATACTGATTCTCCGGGAACAGTGTCGTATCAAGTCTTAAAAACATGTAGTCAGAGCCGGGGAATGCTTCATTCAGCCAGAAGGCAGGAATAAGCATTGCAGCCAGTACTCCTATGCTTACCCAGATATCCCGGTAGCGCGGCCTCATCCTGTGTACAATGATCATATATACTGTGCCGAAGATGGGGATCAGATGCTCGCCGAAATACTGATAATATCTGAAGTATGACGGATCTGCACAGTCAAGCACCGTCTGCGGGATGATACAGGCAAGAGTGGCTCCGAAGAGAGTCACGAAGAAATTTATCCCGAAGAGGGTCTTGTTCTTGCTAGGCACCATGAACATGCAGATGATGAGCCCCAGGTCACATACGTGAAGGGGAAGCTTCGTCATCATGCTGTTATTTCCGCTGGTGTCCCCCACATAGAGGAGCCATACGAAAAACCCGAACTCCATGACAAACATGAGAAAGGCCATAACAAACCTTAAGTGTGTCTCACCCTCCCACTT
>CACZGZ010000061.1:8535-10970 GCA_902780845.1 uncultured Eubacteriales bacterium | reverse complement strand
ACCGACCGCGTTATCGAACTCTTGAATGAGCGCGAAAAACCCCTGGTCTTCATCCTTTGGGGAGCAAACGCAGGGGCTAAGGAATCGATAATAACCAACCCGGATCACCTGATCCTTAAGGGAGCTCATCCGAGCCCGCTTTCGGCACACAGGGGATTCTTCGGGGGAAGGTATTTTTCAAGGGCAAACCGCTATCTCGAGATGACGGGGCAGAAGCCCATCGACTGGCAGCTCAGGCCGTGATTCGGCCTCAAGCTATTCAGCGGCAGGCACCAGAAGGTTGAAGGCCTTGGGCTGGATCCTGAAGATCACGCCTTCAGCTGTTGAGATCTCACCGTCGGTGCAGAGCCTCATGGAACCGTTTCTGGGCGTTACAGTCACTTCTTCGGCTTTTAGATTGGTAATGATATCTTTTGCGGCAGGGGTATCCAGATGGGTGCCCTTTTGATATTTAGGGAAAAGCGCGATGAACTTAGCTCTGCTCACATCGCGGATCACCGAAATGTCTATCTTCCCGTCCTGTACGCTGGCGTAGGGATTGGACATTACTCCTCCTCCGCAGTACGAACCGTTTGCGATGGAGGTGAGAAGGATGGGACCATCGCAAAGCACTTTGCCGTCAGCTGTTACCTTGAGGTCTGCGCCGTTCTTCTTTATAAGCGTATAGGCCACGCCTGCGAGATATGCCAGGGAGCCCGAAAGGAAAGGCTTCTTTTTAAGTTCTGCGGTCTTGTCCACAACGTTACAGTCAAAACCGATGTTGAACATGTTCCCGCAGTATCTGGTCCTGAACTCTCCGTCGATCACGCCGCTGTATTCGATGGCGTCGCACCTGACCACGCTTCCTCTGAAGAGGGCGTCCAGGTCGCTGAATTCTCCCGCATCGGGGAAGTTCCTCACGAAGTCGTTACCGGTACCCATGGGGAAGACGGTGCAGACGGCGTTATTGTTTCCGATGCAGCCGTTGAGCACTTCGTTAAAGGTCCCGTCTCCTCCGCAGGCTACGAAGCAGACTTCCTTTCCGAAGTTGGCTTCCAGGGTGTTCCTGACGAAGACCTCGGCGTCTCCCACGCCTCTGGTCTCATAAAGATATGCCTGTACTCCGGCATCTCCGGCCTTTCTCAGGATGCTGTCCTTAAGTTCATTGCTTACCCCGCCGCTTCCTGCAGCAGGATTCAGTATAAAAACGAATCTCATAAATATCAGGTCTTCACTTTCAGAATTTTTGATTACTAAAAGATTATATCACTAAAGGGAAGAGGCTAGCAAGATAACAGCCAAAAAACTCCCTTCAGTATTTACATATTATGGAAAAATATAGTATAATTTACCGGTAATAATGCATTTTTTATTAAAGATTCGAGGTAAAACATGGTACTTTACGGATTTGACCCGATACTTACTATAGCAGCTATAGTGCCCGCCATCCTTCTCATGAGGATAGTGTACAAAGCCGATAAGCTTGACAGGGAACCCGGAGGCCTCCTGGTGAAGCTGGTGGTCCTTGGGATCGTCAGCACTGCCATCGCGGTGGTGCTTGAGCAGGCAGGAAGCTTCATCCTGTCACCACTTAATCCGAACAGCCTGATATACAACATACTTATGTACTTCGGAGTCGTGGCCTTCTCGGAGGAATGGGCTAAATATATTTTGCTTAAAAGGTGCACCTGGAACCATCCGGCCTTCAACTGCCAGTTCGACGGTGTGGTATACGCAGTGTTCGTCGGGCTGGGATTCGCGCTTTGGGAAAACATCCAGTACGTGGCTATGTACGGTTTCGAGACTGCGATAGTCAGAGCTTTCACCGCGGTGCCGGGACATTGCTGCTTCGCGGTATTCATGGGAGTATGGTACGGCATGGCCAAGAGATATGAGTATGCAGGCGAGTTCCAGAAGGCCAAGAGCGCGAGACGCATGAGCGTGGTTATGCCGGCCATCATGCACGGCATCTACGATTTCATAGCTACATGGGATCAGGGTATCAGCGTGCTGTTCATCGTCTTTGTTGTCATCATGTTCGTCTGGGCATCAAGGCTCGTAAAGAACATGTCAAAAAACGACAAATACATCGGATATCAGGGACCGAGAAACAACTTTTATCAATAGTGAACGGAGTTTTTTGCCGCAGGGAGACCTGCGGTTTTCTTTTTTTAAACTTTTTAGCACTCACCACTTGACAGTGCTAACAACGAGTGATAAAATCAAATCGTAAAAGGAAAAAACGGCATAGCCGTGTACATACAAGGAGGGTATTTTATGAACATCACCAAATTCACACAGAAGTCCATAGAGGCTGTCCAGAACATGGAAAAGGTAGCCTACGACTATGGAAACCAGATGATAGATCAGGAGCATTTTCTCTATGCACTGGTCACACAGGAGGATTCGCTGATCGCCAAGCTCCTCACCAAGATGGGCATCCAGCTTCCGGCGTT
>CACZGZ010000061.1:0-8486 GCA_902780845.1 uncultured Eubacteriales bacterium | reverse complement strand
GAATCCGATCCTAAGGTCCAGGGGGGAAGTCCGTACGTTTCTCAGGATCTGAACAACGTCCTCATGGGGGCTGAGGACGAAGCCAAACTCATGGGGGACGATTATGTTTCCGTGGAGCATCTTTTGCTCGCCATGATCAAGAAACCCAACAGGTCCGTCAAGAGACTGTTCACGAGTTTCGGGATCTCAAGGGAGAGTTTCCTTCAGGTATTGAGTTCCGTAAGGGGAAACCAGAGGGTTACATCCGATTCGCCTGAGGACACCTACGATTCTCTCGCAAAATACGGACGCGACCTGGTGGCTGCAGCGAGAGAGCAGAAACTCGATCCAGTCATCGGCCGTGACGAGGAGATCAGAAACGTTATAAGGATCCTTTCGAGAAAGACCAAGAACAACCCTGTGCTCATCGGTGAGCCCGGCGTAGGTAAGACAGCTGTTGTAGAAGGTCTGGCTCAGAGAATAGTAAGAGGGGACGTACCGGAGTCACTTAAGGACAAGATGCTCTTCTCCCTGGATATGGGAGCTCTGGTTGCAGGAGCCAAGTACAGAGGAGAGTTCGAGGAGAGACTGAAGGCTGTCCTCGAAGAGGTAAGAAAGTCTGAAGGAAAGATCATCATGTTCATCGATGAGCTCCACCTGATAGTAGGAGCAGGAAAGACCGACGGAGCAATGGACGCAGGCAACATGCTTAAGCCCATGCTTGCAAGGGGCGAGCTCCACTGTATCGGTGCCACGACTCTTGATGAATACAGAAAATACATAGAAAAGGACGCTGCCCTTGAGAGACGTTTCCAGCCCGTCATGGTGGATGAGCCCACGGTGGAGGATACCATTTCCATATTGAGAGGACTTAAGGACAGATATGAGGTCTTCCACGGAGTGAAGATCACCGACAGCGCTCTGGTAAGCGCAGCAGTTCTTTCAAACAGATACATCTCAGACAGATTCCTTCCCGATAAGGCCATCGACCTGGTGGATGAAGCCTGCGCACTTATAAAGACAGAGCTGGACTCCATGCCGTCCGAGATAGATGACTTAAGAAGAAAGATCATGCAGCTGGAGATCGAAGAGGCCGCCCTTAAAAAGGAGACCGACAGGCTGAGCAAAGAACGTCTGGAAGCTCTTCAGAAGGAACTCGCGGAGCTCAGAGACACCTTCAACGCCCAGAAGGCCCAGTGGGATAACGAAAAGGCAAGCATCAATCACCTCTCAGAACTGAGAGAAAAGATAGAGGATCTGAACAAGCAGATCGAACAGGCCAAAAGAGAGTATAATCTCGAGAAGGCCGCAGAACTCCAGTACGGAGAACTTCCCAAGGTAACGAAGGAACTTGAGGAAGAAGAGGCTAAAGTAAAAGGCCAGGATATGAGTCTGGTACACGAGAGCGTGACCGAAGAGGAGATCGCAAGGATCATCAGCCGCTGGACCGGAATCCCTGTAGCCAAACTCTCGGAGACCGAAAGAGAGAAGACCCTTCACCTGGAGGAATCCCTTCATAAGAGAGTCATCGGCCAGGATGAGGGAGTGGAGAAGGTGGCAGAGGCCATCTTAAGGTCCAAGGCAGGCATCAAGGATCCCAGACGTCCCATCGGTTCATTCCTGTTCCTCGGACCTACCGGCGTAGGTAAGACCGAGCTTGCCAAGGCCCTTGCTGAGAATCTCTTTGACGATGAGAACAACATCGTCAGAATAGATATGAGTGAGTATATGGAGAAGCACTCGGTCGCCAGACTGATCGGAGCGCCTCCCGGATACGTCGGATATGATGAAGGCGGTCAGCTGACTGAAGCAGTCAGAAGAAAACCTTATTCCGTAGTCCTCTTCGACGAGGTGGAAAAGGCTCATCCCGACGTCTTCAACGTCCTCCTTCAGGTGCTTGATGACGGACGTATCACAGATTCCCAGGGAAGGACGGTGGACTTCAAGAACACCATCCTCATCATGACATCCAACATCGGATCTCAGTACCTTTTAGGAGGTATCGATGAGAACGGAAACATCTCGCCTGAAGCTGAGGAGATGGTAATGGGTGATCTGAGAGCTCACTTCAGACCCGAGTTCCTGAACAGGCTCGATGAGACCATTCTCTTCAGACCTCTCACCAGAGAAAACATCGGAGAGATCGTTAAACTCATGGTTAAGGACGTGAACAAGCGTCTCGCCGAAAGAGAGATCTCAGTGGAACTTACAGACGAAGCCCTCAGGTTCGTCTGCGACAACGGCTACGATCCAACCTACGGCGCAAGACCTCTCAAGAGATATCTTCAGAAGTACGTTGAGACCGCAGCAGCCAAGATCATCGTCACAGGAAACATCTCCCCGGGAGACACCATCCTGGTGGACGTGAAGGACGGCAAGCTGGAAGCTGAAGTCAAATAATATTCTTTGTAAAAAGCGATGGACGGGAAATGGCTCGATTTACGGGCGATTCCCGTCCGTTTTTTCTTTGCGATTCAAACAAAAGGACGGGAAAATGCTATTTTAAAAACATATTCCCGTCCTTTTGCTGTTAGAAAGCTGATTTATACAGACGGGAAACGCTGTAATATATATTTTTTCCCGTACACATGAGCATGAAGTGTTTTGCGGTAATCACAAAAAATAAAAAAAGACCCCTTGATTTTCAAGGGGTCAATTAACGATTTTGATTTTATGCCCATCCGAGAAGATAAGCTGTTACGTAGCGCCTTCCCCAGTTTACACATTCATCGGTGCTCCTCATATAGAGGTCGAGGTTGGTTCCTACGATAGCGCCTCCGCAGTCATTTGCGACCGCGAAGCCGTAGCCTTCTATCCAAAGAATGGAGCCGTAGGGGATAACGCTGGGATCGACAGCGACTGTGCCGTAATGGCAGTGGCCGCCTGATGCGCCGTAAGCGTTTTCACCCATGTAATATGCGGTGGTATTCGATACAAATGACCATCTGATGACAACGTCTCCGCTGTTACCGGTGACCGAGGTGCCGAGGTGGATTGAATCATCCTGAGGCTCGGTGATCCACTTGTTGAACTTTTCCTTCGTGTCATGCTCGACACCGTTTACATAAGTGGTCGTGATATCATATAGAGCCACTCCGTCAACTCTTGAGGTGGCGGTTTCTACGCCTGAGCTCAGGTTTGGATCGAGAACTATCCTTGAAGAAGCAGGGATGGTCTTTTCCACCTGAGTAACGACTCTTTCAAGATCCTGTACGACGATGGTATCCTTGGCGGACATGGTGCTCTCGGGTTCCGGCATGACGATATCATCTTCGTCATATTCGATATTGTTGAACTCAAGATTCTCCTTGACCGTACCGGGTATCAGAATGACAGGTTCAGGCTTGCCGTCTACTTCAGCCATAGACTGCAGATATCTGGTGATGGTAATGGTATCTCCTGACTTGACCCTGGCGTTCCTGGCGGGGAGGACCTGATCTATATCCGAAAGCTGGATGCCCAGCTTGTCCAAAACACCCTGAACATCGTGGGATGCTATGTCAGCCTTAAATGATTCGGATGCACCCATGGTGTTGATCATAACGGTTATCTCCTTGGGAATGAGGAGATCGTATATCAGAGAACCTGCTACGAGTATGACGAGCATCCCTACAAGAAGGGTACCGAATTTATGCCTCTGGAAGAAGTTGGGTTTAGGCGGGATCACGTTCTCTTCGAAAATGATCTGACCTTCACGGTTAGCTGCGATGGCGACCTTGCCTTCCTCATCAATAGTGAGGGTGACCTTCTTGGACCCTGTAGGATCCGGTGCGTCATCGTCGGATTTAGGGAGCTGATCTCCGGTCTCACCTAAGCCTGTATTGGCATCGTGCTCGGGAGCCTGTTCAAGACCGAAGGTGGGCTCTTTTTCAAGAGTTTCCTCAGGCACATCTGCTGTTTCCGGTTCAGGGGTTTCTTCAGTTTCAACTGTAGTCTCGGGTTCCTGAACAGCTTCGGGTTCTGCTGCCGCTTCTGCTTCCGGTTTAGGATCGTTTGCGGTCTCCTGTTCAGTGGAAACATCGGTATCCTGAAGAGTTTCCGCTTTTACTTCTTCTTCGATGATTTCTTCTTCCAGAAGAGCATCCTTTATTGCTTTTTCTTTTGTAGGCAGAGGCTTTTTAGCCTTGTATTTCTTGCTTTTTTTACCCATTATTCACCTTTCAGGCCCACAGTAAGAACGCATGCGCAAAAAATCCGGGCCTAATTAGTTTAAAATAACTGATAATCTCAAAAACAAAATATACCTCTGTTTATCACTTATTTAAGGTGGAGGCAGAGGCGAGTATCGTTATATTACAATAAAATACCGTATTTGTCAAGTTTTCGGCATTTCAGCCCAATTATATCCTTGCAAAACATCCATCGCCGTGCTATAATAATTCCGTTCTGAATATCCGGGGCGTTAGCGCAGCTGGGAGCGCACCACACTGGCAGTGTGGGGGTCAGGGGTTCGAATCCCCTACGCTCCACCATCTTAGGAAGTGCATATGCACTTCCTTTTTTCGTTGTAAGCCCTTGATTTGCAAGGGGTTTCGCATTTTCAGCGAGTCTGATTTTTTAAGTGTAATTGGAAATAAATAAGTGTATTTTTTGATTACACCTTGATTACACTTTTGTAATCAGGCGAGTGCAAGCTCCATTTTCTTATATCTTTCTTCATCGGAGCTTCTGTCATAGCAATAGTTATTAAGCGTGGTCTTTTCATCCTTATGCCCAACAAACTGTCTTACAGAGTTTATATTGATATCGGCATCCAAAAGGGTGGATACAAAGGTTTTTCTGGCCTTGTGGGAGCTTTTTACTTCTATCCCTATCTGCTTACAGTATGCAGTAAAAGCCTTTGTAACGGACGTATAGAGTATAGGATCGTCATTCATGGAGAATACAAATCCTTCTGTACTTACACCAGCTTCTTCCTGGCGCTCTTTCGCGATCTCGATCAGTCTCAATGCCTGGGGTACAAGCGGCACTTCTCTGTCATCATAGCCTTTGGTATGCTCAACTATTTCTCCGCTGGGATGTCTAACCATTCTTCTGACCATCATGGTTTTGCCATAGATATCTTCGTATCTTATGCCGCATACTTCTCCGACTCTGACGCCTGTCAGGAACATGAACATTACAGCTAACGGTGCAAGTTGGTGCACAGGGTGTTCCTTCTCGTTAAAGTCTTTCCATGCCACTTCGACTAGCTTATCGAGTTCTTCTTTGGAATATACCTGTGTATGGTCAGGCTTCTTGTGTTCCGGTGTAAGGACTCTTCTCTGGTCGATCTTGACAGCCAGGAAGGGGTTTTTATCAATGATATCCCTGTCCACAGCATAGTCAAGTTCCTGCCTGATGATAAGTCTGAAGTTACCAAAGGAATGTTTGGTCATGGAATACTTTCTGATCATCTCATGTACCCACACATCGATGTCCAGCTTTGTCAGCTTCACAAGAGGTATATGGATGATGTTTTCGTTTGCATAATACCTGTTCCAGTCGCGCCGTACTCGTTCTATGGTAGTCCTTTCAACATGAAGAGACTTGTATTCGATCCACTCTTCAAACAGGGAAGCCATAGTAACTTTCTTCCTGCTGTCATTCTCGTCCAGGCTTGCATAATATTCGCATATGAAATCCTCTACCTTTTCCCGTGATGATTTGACTATCATCTTTCTTCCATGAGGCTGTTTCGGATCCTTTATATATGTTCTCCAGCGTCCGTCTTTACCTTGTGATATTAAATAAGGATGACTATCTAATAATTTTTTCCTCCTTGCGGCTCTCATTTGTGTTTCCACGCTGCCCACATCTATGATACCATTCTGATCAAGGTAGGACAACATTTCCTGAGCAGAAAAAGATGCCGAAGACGGATTATTAAGTTGTATGTTATTGCTTTCTGCCATACTCCGGCACCTCCTTTCTCTCGGGATCAAGCATACGCTAATCGATATCAGCTGTTTTTCAGGAACCCATCATTTATGATTATCGCTTTAAGATAACTGTATGGATCTGATATTGGTGAGCTGTTTTCTCTGGAAGAGATCTTCGCATCAGCATATCTTATGAGCCGGTCAAAATCCGTACAGGAATCCTTCAGCAGCTTTATTTCATTTTCACTCAATCGATCTATGATTGATAGATCGTCTTTATACTTACCTATACTATCCTTACCTGACCTTACCTGGGTATCCGGTTGGTATGACACCTGGTTGTCACTTGGTATACCAATGGTATACATACCGTTATTCTTTAGAGAAAGCAGTTCTTTCTCGTCCTTATGGATAGTCTCCTTATATCGGTCTGTGCGTATATAGTTGTGCATTTTCCAATGTGTTATGACTATGACTCCGGTGCCGAAAGTTATGATGAAATTCTTCGCTACCAGCAATTTCAGATCATCTTCTGATGCACATATCATCCTCAATACCATCTTCGGGTTGCTTAAGAACCCGTCATCATCGGCTCGCATAGCAAGATGAAAGTACAATGCCTGTGCCGACAATGGCATATCCATAAAAGCATCGCTGTCAATTACAGACTTGGAAAACATCCTTCGCTCTGCCATGATCTCCTCCATTTGTTCCAGTTTTTATATGATCTTTAGCTTTGATTTATCAGGCAACAGATATTTTCTTTCAATATCTATTGTTAGTTTCAATATATTTTCGGAAGTATCCCGAAGGATCTTCTTGATATCAGGGTCTCTTATGACTTCGGCTGTAAGCTGCATTTTCGATACTTCTTCCCATAATTTATTAAGATCCTTGTAGAATTCCTCACCCGGACCTTCTTTAGGCCTATATCCCTGCAGTATCATTCTTATAAGTCTTGATACAGGCAGCCTTACCATACGGGCATATTCTTTGAGCTTTGCAGCATCTTCCTCCGTCATTACGAACTCTATTCTTGCAGTTTTATTCATCAGTTATTACCTCGTTTGTTATTGTTATTAAAAATGCCTCCTACTTATAGCCACGGGAGAGGGCAAAAAACAACATCTTTTGAAAAATATTTTGTATACTTTGAATTTTTCTCTCAATAACTAGGCATTGGGAAAGCCAAAAACTTAACCCTTTTTTGAAAGAATAATGTATACTTTGTAATATTCCTCCTACCCAACGGACAGGAGAGGCAGCAAAAAACAACATTTTTTGAAAAATATTCTTTTCTTTGAGTTTTTCCTCTCAATAACTAGGCATTGAGAAAGACAAAAACTTTAGGCTTTTTTAAAAGAATATTGTATACTTTGAAGATTATCCTCTCACTTTATATGGGAACTGAAACGAAAAAATATAAGGCTATTTCAAAAGTATATTGTATGCTTCACATGTTATCTTTCTGAAAATGTAAGGAATTTATAAAAAAGGATTCAGAATTGTTATTTCTACATCATAAAAGATCACAGAATGAACTGTGATCTCGTTATGAAAATAGCCAAATGATTTGAGCCACTATATTAAAAGATTTCAATTATCATTTTAAATGATCACATAGCAAGCAAAGCCTTTGTACGTAACAAACGCGATTTTTAGGGAGAGCCCTAAGACCCGAAGTGCTTTTGAAGGGTTAAAAAGGTATTTTTAGAATCATGTATATATGGTAAAATAAATATGTATGTATTTATAAAATGGCGAACATTTAGAATGCCAATTTGGTGAGGTGGCGAGATATGCCGAGGCGTAAAACAAATGAAGAATTTGTAAAAGAACTAAAAAGGGTGTCCCCTTCAATTTCTGTAATAGATGAGTATCAAAACTGCAGAACTAAGATTACGGTGCAATGCGATGTCTGCGGATATCAATGGCAAGGCTCATTTGAAGAAACATGAAACATATATATCAGAGGCTGCTGAGAGGAATCCTACGGTTGAAATATTAGGTAATTAATGTATAATAATACTTAACAAATCAGGTCAATGCTCGCTTCGTCAATGGCTTAGAACGGGACAGGAGGACAGCAATGTCGGACATAACAAAAAAGGCTTTGGAGGCATCGCTTAAGAACGTGATGCTGACCAAACCCGTCAATAAGATAACTATCAGCGATATAACCAAGGACTGCGGTGTTAATCGAGCCACTTTTTACTATCATTTCAAAGATATTTATGATCTGATCGAGTGGTCCCTTAAGGAAGAGTCAAGAAAGGCCATAGCCGGCAGCGCCACCTATGATACATGGCAGCAGGGCTTCCTTAAGATATTTCATTCTCTTGAGAACAATAAACCCTTCATCCTTAATGTGTACCGGCACGTCAGCCAGGAGCAGATCATTCAGTATCTTTACCGCTCTGTCTACCAGGTCATCATACGCGTCGTGGAGGAATGCGCCATAGGCATGAGCGTTCCTGAGGAGGATAAGAAGTTTATTGCGGATTTCTACAAATACGCCTTTGTAGGGATCGTGCTTGACTGGATAAGACAGGACATGAAGCCATCACCCGAGAACATTGTGGCGCGTCTCAGTGACCTTATAGACGGTGACGTGACCCGCATGCTCGAAAAATACAGAAAACAATA
>CACZGZ010000060.1:5036-13608 GCA_902780845.1 uncultured Eubacteriales bacterium | reverse complement strand
GACGTAACCGGAGATCTTCAGCTTCCTGAAGGCACAGAGATGTGCATGCCCGGAGACAACGTAGTAATGGAAGTAAAGCTGATCACCCCTATCGCAATCGAAGAAGGACTCAGATTCGCTATTCGTGAAGGCGGCAGAACAGTAGGTTCCGGCGTTGTAACCGAGATCATCGAGTAATCGAAAACGAAACAATTCCAGAGCGGCAGCAATGTCGCTCTTTTGTTATCTTTAGGTTTTGTAAAAAGTTTTCTCAGGAGGATTTCCGCAGCGCCGGTACTTAGCGACCGGTGAGCCTTTAGCGAAGCCGGAGCTTAGCACCGTTGCGCGAGGACTAAGCGAAAGCGACCTCCTGAGAAAATCTTTTTCAAAACCCCCTTGACCTTCCACCTTGTGGAAGCCTTAGAATGGCGGTAGAATTAAGAGGGGAGGAGAAAGCATTATGGAATTTACAAAAGTTGGAACTGAACAATTTCTGGCATTAGGTCTTGGCGCAGCGCTGTCTGTTATTATCACGCTGGCCATAGTTCTCGTATGGAAGATAAAAAAGAAGGAGCCCTTCACCACTATACTTGTAGGAGCTGCGACTTTTGTGCTGTTTGCGCTGATCCTGGAGAAGACGATCCAGAATGCTCTGGTATTCCCCACAACCATGGGGCTTCCGGATCATGCGGCAAGTCAGTTCATAAATGCGAGGCCGGTGCTTTGGGCACTTGTGCTCGGTTTGTTCCCCGGAGTTTTTGAGGAGACCGGACGCTTCATTGCTTTCAAAACTGTCCTGAAAAACCGCAGGAACAGGGAGACTTCGATTTCCTATGGCATTGGTCATGGCGGGATCGAGGTGATCCTTACATTAACTGTTACATATATCACGTATATTGCCTACGGGATAATGATAAACAGCGGAAGTTTTCAGACTCTTATAGACCAGGTGGCTTCGCAGGCACCTGACCAGGTAAGCGCCATGCAGGCCCTGGCAGATCAGCTGGCAGCGATCAGCTTCGCAGACATAGGGACCAGCCTGTTTGAAAGGGTTTTCGCGTTCCTCTTCCTCGTGGGTGCGTCGATCCTGGTCTTTTACGCCGCGAGGGATAAGGGCAGACTCTGGCTATATCCTCTAGCGATCCTGCTTCATACAGCCCTCGACTCACTTGCAGGCCTGAACATGGCAAAGGTGGTTCAGCTGTCAGCTCCGGAACTTGAAGCGATAGTAGTGGCATTCGGCTTATTGACCTTCCTCGGAGCATATGTTTTGCTGTACAAAAAAGATACGGGCGCAGCTGAAAACAGGCAGTTCGGCTAAGCGGCTCATGATACGATTGACAAAGAGATGCTGAGGCATCTCTTTTTTAATTGTATTTACAAGCCTGAAATGATATAATATATTGATTACTTGTGTGCATGAGGAAGAAGGAGACGGGAAATGAGTTTCGAAAATTTCTGGCTGTATACAGAAAAAGCTCTCGAAGAAAACTATGATGTCGGATTCGAACTCTACTCGAAGGGACACCTTCTGTGGCTGCTCGCTCTGGCGATCGGAGCGCTCATCATCATACCCGTCTATCTCAGAGGGTCTCACAAAAAACAGGAAAAGATGAGAAAGTTTTTTGCGGCTTTCCTCCTGGTCACCGAGATCATCAAGGACATAATTGTGGTGGTAATTGGCGCGCCAATAACGGCCTACCTTCCGCTTCACCTGTGCGGATACGCCATCTTCTTCCTGCTTATAGACGCATATTTCCCGAAACAGAAGATAACGGGACAGCTGGTGGCCTATGCTTTCGGACCCGGGGCCCTTGCAGCGCTTCTTTTCTGCAGCTGGACCATGCTCCCGCTTTTCTGGAACTTCATGACGATACACAGCTTCATCTTCCACGGAGTGATAGTGACATATCTCATCATGAGGCTTGCAAACGGTGAGATAAGGCCTGACTACAAGGGACTCTGGATAAGCGTCCTCACCATGGCAGCCCTCGCGGTGCCCGCTTATCTCGTGGATATGAAGACGGGATACAATTACATGTTCATATATGAAGTGCAGAGGAATTCACCTCTGGAGATAGCCTGGGAGATCTTCGGAACGAGGTTCGGGAAACCCGGCTACATGGTCGGAGCAGTCATTCTGGTAACAGTTATCTTCCACGCACTGTATCTGATATATGGCATACTTGGATTCAGAAGGAGAAAAAAATAGGTATATATGGAAAAGATAATAACCATAGAAAACCTCACATTTGAATATACGAGAGTCGAGGACGGCGCAGCCATCAGAGCCCTTGACAATGTGAACCTTGAGATAGACAAGGGAAGCTTCACCGCTATCATCGGAAAGAACGGCTCCGGCAAGTCCACCCTCGCAAAAAACCTCAACGGGCTTCTGATCCCCACGTCCGGAACGGTATTTGTAGACGGATACGATACCGCGGACGATGACAGCATCTGGGAGATCAGACAGCGAGCCGGCATGGTATTTCAGAACCCGGACAACCAGCTCGTTTCCTCGATAGTAGAGGATGACGTGGCCTTCGGACCTGAGAACCTGGGTATTGAACCTGAGGAGATCAGAAGACGCGTGGACAAGGCCCTTGAAGAAGTGAACATGGGTCAGTATAAGCAGAAGGCTCCCCATCTTCTCTCCGGGGGACAGAAGCAGAGGATAGCCATCGCAGGTGTCGTTGCGATGAGGCCCGAGATAATCATCTTTGACGAGCCCACGGCCATGCTCGACCCCAAGGGCAGAAAAGAGATCATGAAGATCATCAGGGAACTCCACGAAGAGGGTATAACGGTGATCCTGATCACACACTTCATGGAAGAGGTAATAGAGGCCGACAGGGTCATCATAATGCACGAAGGAAAGGTCCTGCTGGACGGAACTCCATATGAGGTGTTCTCCCAGGCGGACGTGATAAAAAAGGCCAACCTGGAGCTGCCCATCATGGTGGAACTGGGACAGAGGCTGAGAGAAAAGGGGATCAACGTTCCCGAAGGAATCATTAAAGAAGAGGAAATGGTGAAAGCTTTATGTCAATTAAAGTCACAAAACTGAACCATATTTACGATAAAGGGATGCCTACAGAGCAGGCCGCGCTCACAGACGTGAGCTTTGAGATAAACGACGGCGAGCTCGTGGGTATAATCGGACATACGGGATCCGGCAAGTCCACCCTGCTTCAGCATCTCAACGGTCTTCTCAAGGCCACCAGCGGCTCCATTGAAGTGGGAGGCGTAGAGATCACTCGTCCCGGAGTATCCATGGTGGAGATCAGAAAGAGGGTAGGCCTGGTGTTCCAGTATCCGGAATATCAGCTGTTCGAGGTGAACGTAGCCAAGGACGTGGCCTACGGACCCAGAAACCTGGGGCTTTCCGAGGAGGAGATCGACCAGAGGGTAAGGGAAGCCATCGCTTTGGTAGGGCTTGACTATGAGACCGTCAAGGACAGATCGCCCTTTGAGCTTTCCGGCGGACAGAAGAGAGCCGTCGCGATAGCCGGAGTGATCGCCATGAGACCTGAGGTGCTCATCCTTGATGAGCCTACAGCGGGACTGGACCCCAAGGCTCACAAGGACATCCTGAACATGATAACGGAAGTCCACAGGCGTACGGGAAACATAATCATCCTGGTATCCCATAACATGGGTGACATCGCCGAGATTGCCGATAAGGTCATAGTGATCGACAGCGGTAAAGTGGTCACGGTGGGAAGCCCCCTGGAGGTATTCAGTCAGGGAGAGCTCCTTAAGAGCGTCGGGCTGGACCTTCCGCCCATAACCGAGTTCTGCAATGCGCTCGGAATAAAAGACACCGTCCTTGATATGGAGGACGCTGTCGGAAAGATAGTGGATCTGATCAAAGAATGATAAGAGATATAACGCTTGGCCAGTACTATGCATCAGACAGCCTGATACACAGACTGGACCCCAGAGTAAAAATAATAGCCACGCTGCTGTTCATAATCGAGCTGTTCATCGTGGACAACTTCATAGGTTTCGCGATCTGCGCCGCGGTGCTCGCTATAGTGATAGCGGTATCGAAAGTTCCTCTGAGCTTCATAATGAGGGGACTGAAACCGGTGCTGTTCATCCTGTTCTTCACCTTTGCGCTGAACATCTTCATGGTGAAGGGCGAGGTGCTGTGGTCCTGGAAGTTCCTCCATATAACCAGGGAAGGCATCCAGATCGCTGTATTCATGGCGATACGCCTGGTGCTTCTGATAATAGGCTCGTCCATGCTTACGCTTGCCACCAAGCCCCTCAGCCTTACGGACGGCATAGAAAGGCTCCTTTCACCTCTTGCGAAGTTCAAATTCCCGTCCCACGAGATAGCCATGATGATGACCATCGCGCTGAGATTCATCCCGACCCTTCTGGAGGAGACGGATAAGATCATGAAGGCTCAGCAGGCCAGGGGAGCGGACTTTGAATCAGGCGGCCTTCTGAAGAGGGCCAAGGCACTGATCCCCGTGCTGGTTCCGCTTTTCGTCAGCGCCTTCAGGATAGCGCAGGATCTGGCCATGGCTATGGAAGCCAGATGCTACAGGGGCGGAGAGAACCGCACAAGGATGCATGAGATGAAGCTCAGGAAAAGGGATTTCATCGCCTTCATACTTATGGCTGCATTTCTTGCCATTATCATTATCGAAGCAAGGATGTTCTGATGAGACAGAGAAATATAAAGAACCTTCAGGAAAGGATAGACGCCAACTCCACACATCTCGTGAGGGAACCCGAGCAGATGAAGGGCAGATGGCATGAGCTTTTCGGAAACGACAGGCCGGTCTTTCTGGAGATCGGAAGCGGAAAGGGAAAGTTCATCTCTGAGAGAGCCGAAAGACTGAAGGAATATAACTATATAGCGTGTGAAGGTCAGGACAACGTCTGCCTCAGGGTGCTGGAAAAGGCGGAGGAGGCGGACCGGGACAATCTCAAGGTGATGATGAAGTATATCCACGATATACACGAGATCTTTGAGAACGGAGAGCTGGAAGGGATGTTCCTCAACTTCAGCGATCCCTGGCCGAAGGAGCGCCACGCCAAAAGAAGGCTCACCCACAGAAACAATCTGAAAGGATTTTTTGATGTGATGAGGCCCGGCGGCGTGATCGAATTCAAGACGGATAACGACGACCTGTTCGAGTTCTCCATCGGGGAGATCGAGGATCAGGGTTACGAAATACTGGAGTTCACCCGCGACCTTCATGAAGAGGGCTGCACCTATTTAAGCAAAGAATTCATGACGGAGTATGAAGAACGCTTCATGACTCTCGGAAAGAACATAAATTACGTCAAGTTCAGAAAGCCTCAGGACTGACTGGGACAGACAGGAGGAAGCATATGATTTTTGTAAGAGAAAACGGCAGAACGATACCCAAAGAGGATAAGATCTTTGCCATTTCCAACAGAGCAAAGGAAGCTATCGCAAAATACGGCAAGGAGAACGTAATCAACGGTACGGTAGGAGCGCTCTTCGATGATGAGGGAAAGCTTATAGTACTTAAGTCCGTCGACAGGGTGTTCAAATCACTCACACCCGACGAGTACGCTCCCTATGCTCCTATCGGAGGAACTCCCGAATTCAAGGCAGCTATCAAGAAGGCAGCCTTCGGTTCCTACGAACCCAAGGGATTCACTGAAGCGGTGGCTACACCCGGCGGTACAGGAGGCGTGAGGAACACGGTATCCAACTTCTCAGCTTTCGGAGACAGAGTACTCGTGGCCGACTGGTTCTGGGCACCGTATAAGACCATATGCCAGGAGATCGGAAGAGATATCCAGACCTTTAAGTTCTTCAATGAAGAGGGAGGCTTCAATATCGACGATTTCAAGGCTAACGTTCTGGAACTACTCGAGATGCAGGAAAGCCTCGTTATCATCATAAACAGCCCGGCTCACAATCCTACAGGTTATTCTCTTACGGTAAACGACTGGAGAAACATCAAGGCCATCTTCGAGAAGACTCCTCAGGACAAGCACGTGGCGCTTTTAGTGGATGCTGCATATATAGACTTTGCGGGAGATGAGGAACAGTACAGACAGTTCCTGCCGGTACTGGATGAGATGCCTGAAAACGTACTTCCCATAGTGGGATACAGCGCATCCAAGACCTTCACCATGTACGGGATGAGATGCGGAGCCATGATCTGCATCGCCAAGACTCCTGCCATCGCTCAGGAGTTCAAGCAGGCCTGCGAGTTCAGCTCAAGAGGTTCCTGGTCCAACTGCAACCGTGCTCCTCAGACCATAATCGCCAAGATCTATGCCGATCCCGAGCTTAAGAAGATGGTGGATGAGGAAAGAGCCGAATACCGCGACATGCTTCTCAGAAGGGGAAGAGCCTTTGAAAAGGCCGCAAAGGAATGCGGTCTCGAAATGGTTCCCTTCGACGCGGGGTTCTTTGCTAGCGTTCCCATGCCCAATCCGGACGAGGTAGCAGCTGAACTTGAGAAAGAAAATATTTTCCTGATCCCTCTCGCAAAGGGCATCAGAACTTCGGTAGCATCTGTTCCCGAAGACAAGTGCAAACTGATCCCTGCAAGGATCAAAGCCGCAATGGAAAGACTTGCGGAAAAGTAATTATTTAGGGGGTAAATATGACAAGACTGTCAGATTTGAAATTACAGCATAAGATGAATAAGAGCTTCATGGGAGTCCAGACTCCCGCGGATCTCACCAGAGTCATCGAGGAGGGAAAGTTCAAGGAACTGGTTCAGATATCCGAAGCTTATCAGGATAAGAGGATAGTGGAGATCGCTCAGCAGATCTATGACGGAAAGCACAGGGTAGTGCTCATCGCAGGACCCTCCAGTTCCGGCAAGACCACTACCGCGAAGAAACTCTGCACTCAGCTCAAAGTCCTCGGTCTGGATCCTTTGTACATGGGAACGGACGACTACTTCGTTGAAAGAGAGCAGACGCCTCTTGATGAGAACGGAAAGTATAACTTTGAGGATCTTGAAGCAGTTGACGTAGAACTGTTCAACGATAACATCATCGCCCTCCTTAAAGGCCAGGAGGTGGACCTTCCCACCTTCAACTTCATGACCGGCCACAAGGAATACGGCAAGAGGATCACATCCATCAAGAGAAGCCAGATAATCGTCATCGAGGGCATCCACGCCCTTAACGATGAGCTGACTCCTCATATCCGCCAGCACCAGAAGTTCAAGATCTTCGTGTGCCCTGTCACGGCTCTCAAGGTAAGCAAAGAATCCGGAGTGGACCCCATGGACCACAGGATGCTGAGACGTATGGTGAGGGACTACCAGTTCAGAGGTCACTCTGCCAAGGCTACCATAGACAACTGGCCGTCCGTCAGAAGAGGCGAGGAAAAGAACATCTTCCCCTTCATGGATCAGGCAAACGTATCATTCAATACATCTCACATCTATGAGATCCCCATCCTTAAGAAGCACGCTGAGCCGCTTCTCAAGTCCATCAAGGACGACGAGCCGGAATATGAGGTCGCATCGAAGATGCTTAAATTCCTTGAAGAGTTCCCCGCCTATGACGATGATTCCGTCGTGCCAAACGACTCCATCCTGAGGGAGTTCATAGGAGGCTCCACCTACGCGCAGGAAGACCCTGAGACAGGAAAGAAGACCTTCGTAGGAGGAAACTTCTTCTGGAGAAACATCCAGAACTACCTTAAGGATAAGCACGCTGAACTTAAGGAGAAGCACGAGGAGTTCCTTGAAAAGCAGGAAGAGACCAAAAAAGAACTGATGGAGATACACGCTGAACTGATGGACGATATCGAGGAAGCGGTATCCGGGAAGGTCGAGGCCGTTAGAAAAGGCGACAAGGAACAGGTCGTAAAATAAAAAAGCAGGAGAAACAGTTTAGTTGAAGATCGGAATAATAGGGGGTATCAATATCGATATCGAAGGTGCCCCCTTCAAAAAACTCAAATATCAGGACTCCAATCCCGGAAAGATAAGACTTTCCTACGGAGGAGTCGGAAGAAACATAGCGGAGAATCTGGCAAGGCTTGGCGGAGACTGCGCTATGATCTCTGTAGTGGGTGACGAACCCATGTCAAGAGGCGCGGTTAGCTACCTGGCGGATCTGGGTGTGGACGTATCACACGTGAGGGTCATGCCGGGTGAGACCCCTTCCATGTATCTCAGCATCCTTGACGACAAGGGAGACATGGAGCTGGGTATAAACGATATGGATATAATAAAGACCATCACTTCGGACTATATCGACGGCATCAGGGGCTTTATCGAAAAGGCGTCCGTGGTGGCTCTGGACGGCAACCTTACGGAGGAACTCCTGGATCACGCCACAACGGTCCTCAGAGGGACCAAACTGTTCTATGACCCGGTGTCCGCAAGCAAAGGCGTCAGGGTGAAGAACTTCGTGGGAAGGTTTTTTGCGGTTAAGCCCAATAAGATCGAGGCAGAAGCGATACTGGACATGAAGATCGAAACCGAGGAGGAGGTCAGGGCTGCCGGAAGAAGATTCCTGGAGCTCGGCGTATCACAGGTGTTCATAACCCTGGGCGAGGACGGAGTCTACTTCCTTGAAGAGGGAGATGAAGGCTTCATAAGGCCCGGCGACGATATGATCATAA
>CACZGZ010000060.1:0-5005 GCA_902780845.1 uncultured Eubacteriales bacterium | reverse complement strand
AGAAGCGCCACCGGCGCGGGAGACAGCTTCTCTGCGTGTATTTTGCTCGGCGTATCACTGGGCATGAGAGCGGAGACGATCGCCCGCATGGGAATGGCGGCGGCTAAGATAACTATGGAATCGACCAATGCTGTGAACAAGGAACTCAGCATGGAACTGATAAAGAAATTAATGAATAAGGAGATCGAAAAATGAATTATCTTGAAATAAAACCGGAAGTAAGGGAAGCGCTTGCAAACGGAAAGGCAGTGGTAGCGCTGGAGTCGACCATCATCGCTCACGGCATGCCTTATCCCAAGAACGTTGAGACAGCTCTTGCTGTAGAGGACGTTATCAGAAAGAACGGAGCAGTTCCCGCAACTATCGCCATCATCGACGGAGTGATCAAAGTAGGCCTTACTCCTGAGGAGATCGAATATCTCGGGACAGCCAAGGGCGTAATGAAGGTATCAAGAAGAGACTTCCCCGTTGTAATGGCAAAGAAGATGGACGGAGCAACAACTGTAGCGGGAACCATGATGGCAGCAGCCATGGCGGGCATCAAAGTCTTCGTAACAGGCGGTATCGGCGGCGTTCACAGAGGAGCAGGGGAGACACACGATATCTCCGCTGACCTTGAGGAATTGAAGCAGACAAACGTAACAGTAGTATGCGCAGGCGTCAAGTCCATACTTGACATCCCCGGAACCCTCGAGTATCTCGAAACAAAGGGTGTTCCCGTAGTTACCTGCGGAGGAGATTACTTCCCTGCATTCTATTCCAGAAGTTCCGGTATACCCGCTGAACTCCGCGAGGACGATCCTCAGGTCATCGCCGACATGATCAGGGTGAAGGACGAGCTGGGCCTCGGCGGCGGAATGCTGATAGCCTGCCCCGTGCCTGAAGAGGACGAGATCCCCTTCGAGAAGATGGACGGAGTAATCAAGGAAGCTCTCAAAGAATGCGAGGAGCAGGGAGTCAAGGGAAAGAGGATCACACCTTTCCTTCTCTCCAAGGTGAAGGACCTCACTGAGGGCGCATCACTTGAAGCAAACATCAAGCTTGTGCTCCACAACGCAGACATCGGTTCCAGGATCGCCTGCGGACTGGTAAAATAGGATAATAAGTGAAAAGCCGGGAACTTCCCGGCTTTTTTTATGCAATAAATGTTTCAGCACTCTTTTGCTTCACCGAAAAGAAGCGCCTATATAGTGGGGTTCCGGGGCCTGACCCCAAGATGATGTGTATGCACGCCATGAATAAGAAACGCCAACCACCGTGTATCAGGCAAGAAGCTCAAAACCCTTGAAAACACTGGGTTCTTTGTGGTAAAAACATAAAAAAATCGCTTGAAATTTTTTCTAAAAAACACTTGCCAAACTTGACAAACTCAAGTATAATAAAAAAGCTTGCTTAAGGCGAAGAAGCGGGAAGTTGCAGTGCTATCTGGTAATTTCCGCGGAGCATGTCCGGACTTGATCCGGTCGAAGGGATTCGCCTGGGTTTTTGCAGTGTGTGTAAATGTAGGAAACACACGAGCGCGTGTAAAAGTGAGCGAAAATCTCAGACACGTTGAAATTCAAGGCATTTGAACCCCTGTACGGAGCATAGCGAAAACAGTACAAAGACAAACAAGGAGGAAAACATGAGCGAATTACAGAAAATCAGAATCAAGCTCAAGGCTTATGATCACGCACTGCTTGATCAGAGCGCAGCAAAAATCGTAGAGACTGCTAAGAAGACCGGCGCTGACGTCAGCGGCCCCATCCCTCTTCCTACAGAGAGAGAAGTTGTTACCATCATCAGAGCAGTCCACAAGTATAAGGACTCCCGTGAGCAGTTCGAACAGAGAACTCACAAGAGACTTATCGACATCACCAACGCAACTCTCAAGACAACAGACGCTTTAACAAAGCTCGACCTGCCTGCAGGAGTTGACATCGAGATCAAGCTTTGATCTAAAACACAAATCAGTTAAGGGACACTCCCTTAGTAAGAACTCATGAGAGGGTGTGCGAGTAGTCATTCCTGTGTTAGACGAAAGCTGATGCAAACACCAAACCAGAGAGTTCCAATGTAAGACATGGAGGAAAAATAATGAAAACAATCTTAGGAAAAAAGATGGGTATGACCCAGATCTTCGATGAGAACGGAAACGTTATTCCCGTAACCGTCATCGAAGCAGGTCCTGAAGTTGTAACCCAGGTAAAGACAGTTGAAACAGACGGTTACAACGCAGTACAGGTTGGCTTTGAAGATCAGAAGCCCCAGAGAGTAAACAAGCCTATGACAGGTCACTTTGAGAAGGCAGGAGTTGCTCCCAAGAAGCACCTCGCTGAATTCATTCCTGAAGAAGGCGACACATACGAAGTTGGACAGGTTATCACTGCTGCCGAGTTCGAAGTTGGTTCCAAGCTGGACATCACCGGAACTTCCAAAGGTAAGGGCACACAGGGTAACATCAAGAGACATCACCACAGACGTGGTCCTATGACTCACGGTTCCAAGCACAAGAGACTTCCCGGCGGCCTTGCAGCTGCTACATATCCCTCAAGAGTATTCAAGGGTAACGAAGCTCCGGGAAGAACAGGAAGAGACACCGTTACAGTACAGAACGTTGTTCTCGTAAAAGTTATCGAAGACAGAAACCTGATGCTCGTAAAGGGCGCAGTTCCCGGCAACAAGGGTGGCCTGGTCCGCGTTCAGTACGCAGTAAAGGGACAGAACAAATAATCGGGTGAAAGGAGGATTTAAAAATGGCAAAAGTTACAATGCTTAACATGCAGGGAGCTAATGCAGGCACCATCGAATTAAACGATGAGATCTTCGCTATCACTCCGAACGAATTCGCTGTTCACGCAGTAGTAAAGAACTACCTGGCTAACCAGAGACAGGGTACACAGTCCGCTAAGACCAGAGGCGAAGTCAGAGGAGGCGGAAAGAAGCCTTTCAGACAGAAGGGAACCGGCCGTCACAGACAGGGACACTCCACTGACCCTTCACAGATCGGAGGCGGTATCGTATTCGCTCCCAAGCCGAGAGATTACAGATACACCTTACCTAAGAAGTTAAGAAGACTCGCTATGAAGTCAGCATTATCTTCCAAGGTAGCAGAAAACCAGATCGTAGTTGTTGACGAGTTAAAGTTTGAAGAGCCCAAGACAAAGGAAATGATCAAGTTCCTCGAAGCAGTCAAGGCTGAAAAGAAAGCTCTCATCATCACCGCAGAAAAGGACGAGAACGTAGTTAAGTCCGCTGCAAACATCCCGGGAGTAAGAACCGCACTCGCAACTACAATGAACGTTTACGAGATCGTAAACTACACAAGCTTCATCGTAACCAAGGAAGCAGTTGAATTGATCGAGGAGGTGTACAAATAATGAAGAACGCATATGACGTAATTATCACACCTGTTATCACAGAACAGAGTATGGACGTAGCTGTTGACAAAAAGTACACCTTCAAGGTAGCTCCTACAGCCAACAAGACTCAGGTCAAGTTAGCGGTTGAAGAGATCTTCGGAGTAGAGGTTGCTAAGGTCAACATCATGAACTATGACGGAAAGTTAAAGAGAATGGGAAGATTCGCAGGATACACTCCTTCTTACAAGAAGGCTATCGTAACTCTTACTCCTGACAGTAAAGAGATCGAATTCTTCCAGGGATTATAATTTAGGAGGTAGACGAAAATGGCAATAAGAAAATATAAACCGACTACCCCGGGCTTAAGAGGAATGACGGTCTCCACATTTGAGGAGATCACCAAGACCACCCCTGAAAAATCACTTACAGTAACTCTTAAGAAGCACTCCGGTCGTAACAACCGCGGTAAGATCACTGTAAGACATCAGGGCGGCGGCACAAGACCCAAATACAGAATCATCGACTTCAAGAGAGATAAGGACGGAGTTCCCGGAACTGTAACAGCTATCGAGTACGATCCCAACAGATCCGCAAACATCGCTCTCATCACTTATGCAGACGGTGAAAAGAGATACATTATCGCTCCTAACAAGTTAGAAGTCGGAGCACAGATCGTTTCCGGTCCCGAGGCCGATATCGTAATTGGAAATGCACTTCCTATCGCGAACATCCCCGTAGGTACCATCATCCACAACGTAGAGCTCAAGCCCGGCAAAGGCGGACAGCTTGCAAGATCAGCAGGAAACGGTGCACAGCTCATGGCTAAGGAAGGAGATTACGCACAGGTAAGACTTCCTTCCGGCGAAGTTCGTAAAGTCTCCATGAGATGCAAGGCTACCATCGGCGAAGTTGGCAATGATGATCACGCTAACATCCAGATCGGTAAGGCAGGACGTAAGAGACACATGGGTATCAGACCTACCGTAAGAGGTTCCGTAATGAACCCCAACGACCATCCTCATGGCGGTGGTGAAGGAAGAGCACCCGTTGGACGTAAGAGCCCTGTTACACCTTGGGGTAAGCCCGCTCTTGGTTACAAGACCAGAAAGAAGAACAAGGCTTCTAACAAGTACATCGTAAAGAGAAGAAATGAAAAATAACAGAAAGGAGCAAAGATAATGGGAAGATCACTTAAAAAGGGTCCTTTCGTAAACGCTAAGCTGCTCAAGGCCATCGAAGAGATGAACGCAGCTAACGAGAAGAAAGTTATCAAGACATGGTCAAGACCATCAACAATATTCCCCCAGATGGTGGGACACACTATCGCAGTGCATGACGGTAAGAAACATGTTCCTGTATACATTACAGAGGATATGGTAGGTCACAGACTCGGAGAGTTTGCTCCTACAAGAACTTACAGAGGTCACGCAGCTGACAAGAGTTCAAAGGTCAGATAATTAGAAAGGAGATAATGAAATGGAAGCAAAAGCAGTTGCTAAATACGTAAGAATGTCTCCTATCAAATTACAGCCTGTATGTGATTTAGTAAGAGGCAAGGATCTGAACGACGCACTGGCAATCCTGAAGTTCACACCGGGCAAGGGATCAGCCATCGTTGAGAAGGTAGTTTCCTCTGCAGCAGCAAACGCAGAGAACAACTTCGA
>CACZGZ010000059.1 GCA_902780845.1 uncultured Eubacteriales bacterium | reverse complement strand
TCATGGAGTTCGATCCCGAGGGACTGGCCGAGGAGTTTGATGGCTCCCTGTCTGTGGGTCTTGGAAAGTACGCCCAGGGATGCCATGATGTAGTCGTTATCCACCAGGATCTTGACGGCGTCCGACGGGTAGAGCTTCATCCCGGTCTCGTTATCCTTAGGGATGAGCTTCATTATATCCACCCTGTGAGGCAGCCTGGTAAGGGCTCCGCCTGTTCCGACGATGTATTTGATCTGAGTGAGGTCCTTACCTTCAGCAACGGTGGACCTTCCGGAAGGTCCGTACACGTAGCGGATGGATCCCGCATGTCTTTCGACAGCTCTCAGGGTCGCTTCCTCACAGAGTCTCTCCACGAGTTTGAACTCGTTTTCTTTCTTGGGTATAGCCACGTAGGTCGAGAGGGTATCGTCAAGGTCGATGTGAAGCTTTTCATCGCATTCTTTTCTGAGCTTCTCCTCGCCTATGGACTCTATTACCTTGTATCTGTTGACGTAGAGACCCAGGTCGCCCTCTACTGTACGCTTGGCCTTGGGCTCCGGTGCCACCAGGACTCTGGCCACCGCATCGCTGTCCTCGGACACTGCGTGTACGTCTGTGGTCGCTCCGCCTACGTCGATGGTCATTACCTCTCCCAGGCAGTCATAGAGAAGCTTGGTGCACTCCATTACAGCACCGGGCGTGGGGATGATGGGACCGTTTACCATGTCGCGCACGTGTTCCATTCCCGGAGCCTTGGTGATGTTGTCCTCAAAGGCATCCTGGATGACCTTTCTGCATGGTTCTACGTTAAGGGTATCTATCTTGGGATAAACGTTATCCACCAGGTAGAGCCTCTGGCCGCTCTCCTCATCGAAGATCAGCTTCATCTCCTCCTGATTCTCGACGTTTCCGGCGTAAACTATGGGGGTTTTCAGTCCCATGGAGCGGATCATCTCCGCATTGTAGATAGCGGTATCCCTTTCACCGAAGTCCACGCCGCCGGCTATAAGGATAAGGTTGGGGTTGATCTCCTTTATCTTGGCCAGGTCAGTCCTTCTGAGCCTGCCAACCGTTATATCGTGAATGATGCCGCCTGCTCCCAGAGCCGCTTCCCTGGCAGCCTTGGCAGTCATGTCATATACCAGACCATGCACTGTCATCTTCAGTCCGCCTGCAGCAGACGATGTGGCAAGCATCTCATCATATTCCAAAGTATCTATGCCTTTCTTGGCTTTCAGGTCGTCTATGGCTCCCTGAAGTCCGATCCTTACGTCTCCTTCGAGAACGGAGGTCGGTGCCTGTCCCTGAGCCCAAAAGATTGGCTTCTCGGAATCGAGGCCTATAAAAGCGTTTACAACTGTTGTGGTCGAGCCGATCTCGGCTACAAGTACGTCTACTTTCATATGTGTCTCCAAAAAGTACCGCCCGCCGCAAGGCGCGGCAGGCGGCTTAAGTGTTTCATTTAGTCTTCTTTAGGATTAAGATCTTCAGGTCTGAATCCGTGAGGAACTTCTCCTCTTCTTCTCTGTCTCTCCTGTGCAAGGAAGGTAGCTACGTCGATACCGTGGGAGTTTCTTCCGAATCCCATGTCGATACCGGTCTTGACAGCTTCTTCAGGAATTACCTGAGTACCGCCTGCGCAGATGATGATCTTGTCTCTGATACCCTTTTCGATAGCGAGATCGTTGATCCTCTTCATGTTCTTATAGTGAACGTTGTCGTGAGAGATGATGGTTGAAGCCAGGATAGCCTGAGCATTCTCTTCGATGCAGGCGTCTACGATCTTCTCAACAGGTACGGAAGTTCCGAGGTAGATACATTCGATACCCCACTTCTCGATTCCGCCGTGCTTGATGTTGATGATCTCACGCATACCTACGGAGTGCTCGTCATCGCCGACTGTTCCGCAAACGACCTTCATGTGCTCATGTCCTTCAAACTCTTCATAAAGTTCCTTGTCGGACATTACGTACGGTTCAGGAGGTACATCGAGGGTAGTAAGGTCGATATCGAAATCAACTTTACCCTTGAGTTCGATTCTGGTACCTTCAGCTTCCTGCATAACTTCTGCATTGATAACTTCGGGATCCACGAGGCCGAGTTTCTTACCGAGTTCTACAGCAGCAGCTTCAGCTACACGCTTTTCTGCAGGCATCATCATGGTGAGCATGATGACTCTGTCTCCGCACCACTCAACTTCAGGTGTGATGCAGTCGCCTGTTCTGTACTTGGCAACCTTTTCAAGTCTCTTCTCTACGCAGTCTTCAGGATCGAGTTCGTCGATGAATACGATCTTGGATCTGTCTTCGAAGGTGCAGCCGCCGATAAGGGCTGACGGGTTCTCGGGATCTCCGCCATACTGCTCAACGTTGTTGTATCCGTAGTGAGCTGTAACAGGAGCCATGTAGTCTTCGTCTCTCTCGAAGATGAAGCCTGCACCGAATCCTCCGTCAATCTTACGTGCGATACCGTCGCCGTTTCTTTCAGGATATTTTCCTGAGTCTACGAAGAAGCCTTCCTGAACGGCGTTGAAGTATCCGCCTGCTTCAAGGATCTCTTCTACGTAAAGGACTGCTCTTTCCTTAAGTTCACGGGCGTTCTCTCTTAAAGGACCGTCCTTCTTGAGTTCGATCATGTCCATGATACCGTCTAAGCCTATAAGGGTCTGCTTAGCTGTATCGGTAGCTTCGATGTTGTAGATATGCCAAGGAACGTTACGTCCTTCGTCCGGTGTGATGGTGGACTGGATATCTGCAGAAGTGAGCTTGGAGATGAACATGTTCATTACGTGAGTTACTGTAGCTTCACGTGCTGAAGACTGGATGTACTTGGTGTTCATCTGTGCTCTCATCTTGTATCTGCCGCAGAAGTCACGAAGAGCTACTGCATAAGGCAGGTCGAGGTACATACAAGGAGCAGGAGTTGCTGAAGGAGGTACTGTGGAGAGGGAAATGAGCTCCGGCTTGATGCCTACTCTCTCTGAGAAGTAGGAGTTGATAGCATGCTGAACGATAAGCTCAGGCATTACCTTCCAAGCGTCTCTTGCTGTAGCGTTGGCGTTGTGAGCTCCGTCGATCTGGAGCATGCCGGACCAAGCCATGATCTTCTTGGATTCGCAGGCGTCTACGAAGGATCTTACCATGTTAACGTCTCTGTAAAGTACGTTGTACTGAGGATCCTGGTGAGCACCGTTGATACCTTCTTCTGCGAACATTACAGCGATATCAGGTCCTGCAACGCCGGAAATGTATGAATGGTAGTTGATAGGACGGCCGACTTCGTCTTCGATGAGGTCGATAGCCTTGCGCTGTGCCCTTACCTGTTTACGGGTGATGGGAACACCGCCGATACCCTGAGGAGTACCTTCCATAAGGCCGTCGATGTGGGACTGACCCATGTGTCTGATTACCATCAGATGGTCAGCGCCGTGCCATGCAGCCATTCTCATACGACGGATATCATCCTCGAATCTTCCTGATGCGATCTCGGTTGTGATGGTCTGCATCGGCTGAGGGTCGATATTGTCCAGGAATTTAGCGGGAGGAAGAGGAACGCTCTGCTTCAGAGGTTCTGACAGTTCATGATAATCGAACTGATACATGTGCTGGTTCTCAGCTCTCTTTCTCCATACCCATTCTCTTCTTCTGGGCTCATACTTGTCGAGGTCCTTAAGGAGTTCTACGACGTCAAGCTTTTTATTCTTCTTTAAAGGCTCCATCTTATTTACCTCCCTTGAACGATTCGACAACCTTATCCCATCCTTCGCCCTTAGCGAGCTTGATGGATGCTTCACGGATAGAGATGTTCTCTAACTTGGATAACTTATATACGCAGTGGCCTGCGCCTTTTCCCATGAGGCCGTGGTCCATGCAGTGGTTAACGATAGGCTGTGTATCAAGTGAGGATACGCCCATTCTTAAGAGTACTGCACGTTCTACGGATGGAGTGGTGTTCTTGTAACCTAATTCAAGCAGGGGTTCGTCCACCTGTCTGATGAGGTCCCAGAATCTGTCATAGAGTTCCTGGTCAGTAAGTCCGACGAGATGCTGTCTTCTTACTTCGAAATCGTCTTCTCTTTTCATCCTGTTTTCTCCTTAAAAATATTTGTAATAACTATTATATCCTTTGGCTATTCAAGCTTAGAGTCCGAGAGTCTTCTTTACGAATTCCACGTCGGTCTTGGTCTCTTCTGCTAAGTAAACAAGGTCTGCTTCGTTGGGCTCGCATCCTGCCTTCTTCACAGCCTTCTTGATTCTGGACTGTCTGAAGTGGTTAAGATCGGCTACCTTGTGCTTGATATAGCTGGGATCCTTAGGTAAGATAACGTTTGTTCCGGGCTTATCCTCTGTCTGAGGATCTCCGAATCTTACGTCGATGCCGTTCTGCTTAGCGAATGCAAGCTGAGGCTGGATGTGCTTGCCTGCTCCGGTGTACTCTGTTTCGCTAACAACGAGAACAGCGTCTTCAGGAAGTTCCTGAGCGAGGGAGAATGCAGCAGCGAGAGCTGTGTTTCCTGCAGGTCCTCTTTCAAGTCCTTCGAGGTTAGCAAGCATTTCTGTCATGTACATAACTTCGCCCTGAGTTGTTGTAACATACTCGTCCATGTATCTTAAAGGACGTGCTGCTGAACGAGGAACGTCAGAGTGGTCGGGATCTGTTGCATAAGGAACTCCGAATCCGGTGTGTCCTGTGGTGCATGACTTACGGTTGAAGTCAACGTCAGATGCCATTGAAAGTCCTGTAAGGTCGATGGAAGCAGCGACTACCTTGGTGTCCTTGCATCCTGCCTTGATAAGGCCTCTTGCGGTACCTGTAACCATTCCGCCGCCGGCGTTGGTGCATACTACCATGTCAGGGTCCTTACCGAGCTTTTCTCTGCACTGCATAGCGATCTCATATCCCAGAGTCTCTACGCCTGCGATACCGAAAGGTGAGTAAAGGGATGCGTTGAAGTATCCTGTGTCTTCCAGTACGGAAAGAGTTGTGTAGAAGAGCTCAGGTCCTACTGTGAGCTGGATAACTTCAGCTCCGAAAGCTTCGCACTTTCTTGCCTTCTCAACGATCTCCGGCTGGCCTACTCCCTTGGAGTCATAGCATTCCTGAACGATGATGCAGTCAAGTCCCTGCATAGCTGCCTGGGAAGCAACTGCTGCACCGTAGTTACCGGATGTAGCTGCAACTACGCCCTTGTAGCCGAGCTTCTTAGCGTGAGCTACTGCGCATGCTGCACGTCTGTCCTTGAAGGAACCGGAAGCGTTTGCTGCTTCGTCCTTTACGAAAATTCTTGCGCCGTAACCGGGCTTAGCATACTTTCTTGCGAAAGCTGTAATGTTTCTTAATTCAAGAAGGGGAGTGTTGCCAACGCCTGTTCTGGACTGGATCCTGTTGATCTCGTCGAGAGTGTAGTTGGTAGCCTTCATGAGAGCTTCATAGTCGAATGCTACGGAGCCGGATTCGAAAGGAGCATAGTCAAGTCCTAATGCTTCCTTCATGATCTCATTGGATCTTCCCATTACGGAATCATAATCTTTTGCGAGCTGTGCCATTATTCCTCACCTCCGTGTAAAATTTCTCTTAAGGTCTTATCGATCTCGATGATCTCGGGAACGAATTCACCATAGCTGTGGGTATAGTGAGGATTTTCTTCGTAAAGAGTACCTTTTTCGATACGTCCGCAAGCGGTCTTTACTGTAACTTCATCGCCGATCTCAGCGGAGTCTTCCTGAAGGAAGCCCTTGGTCCACATCTGAAGGTCGGATGACTTTGTATCTTCAGGAAGCTTTCCTGTTCTCTGTTCTGCTTTGAGTACGATGTTGTGGATACGTACCCAATCACCTTTTTTAGCCATTTTGATCATCTCCTATATTTGAGTATTATATAGGGTTGTGTCCGGCGCAAAAAACTTACGCCGGACAGTCCCCCAAAGCTGTATTTCCTTGTTGTTCAGACTTATTTAACGATCTTCTTGTCTTCCTTGATGAAGTTTCTGAAGTCGCCCATGATAGCGTGAGGTACAGGGATATCGATCATGGTTACGAGACCGGGATCTGCATTGATAAGGTGAGGGATGCAGTTCATGATCATAGCCATGGTTCCGATTCCGCCTTCGATCTCAGGCTTGTTAGCCATGTTTACAGGAGGTACGGAGTCAAGGATTACATAGTCGCCTGTGTCGATTCCAACCTGCTCAGGTTCGATCTGCTGAGGGTGATCCATGTCGATCTTTCTGACGCCGTCGATGTCGACCCAGCCCTTCATAGCAACGCCTGCTACGTTGCCGGCTGCTGCGAATCCGTAAGGGGACTTTCTGTCAACGTCAGTTACGATGGGTTCCATGTCCTGACCAAACTGATCCCACTTCCAGCCAAGAGCGTCGCACATCATCATTGTGGACTCTGCGAAACCAACGTGTCCTGCCATTGTTCCGTCAGCTTTTCTCTTGTTGAATTCATCTACAGTGATACCGATACCCTGCTCTTCCATAACAGCGGGTCCGAAAGGTGAAAGGGAGTTAACTCTTCTGGATGTGATGTGGTTAACTTCTTCGCAAGCTGCAGTCCAAAGAATTACGAGAAGGTCCATGATGAGACCGGGGTTGATACCTGTTCCCATTACGGATACGCCGTTCTTCTTTGCGCATTCATCTAATTTCTTAGCAAGTTCAGGTTCCTGAGCCTGAGGATAAGCCATCTCTTCTGCGGAAGTGATAACGTTGATTCCTCTTTCCATAACGAATACGAGTTTGTCAAATACGTCTCTTGTGAAGGAGTTTGTGCAAACTACTACAACGTCAGCTGAACCCGGCTTGATAACTTCTTCAGGAGTTCCAACGATAACTTCTTCTCTGTCTCCTCTTTCGATTCCGGGTACGACTTCCCATAAGCTCTTGCCGAGCTTGGCACCGATGTCAATTGCTCCAACGATGTCAACACCCTGCTTCTTAGCAAGCATCTTACCGATTCCGCCGCCCATAGCGCCTAATCCCCAGAGGATAACTTTTACGTTTTTCATGTTCATTTCTCCTTTTAACAATATTTTAAACTATATAATTGTCAGCTGTTTGAAAGCTACTATTTTATGTTGCAAGTCCTGTGCCACCGATTTAACATAATAATGTATACATAAACGTACAATTCTTGTCCTAATCACACAAAAAACCGTCCGGTCCTGCGGGTTTACTGTGCTTATATCACTAAAACCCTGATTTCCGCTCCGAACGGTGTTTTTTTGGTATGACTTTTGTGCAAATATATTTGCGTTTTAGGCGCAAAACATTTTGCGCCAATGTGCCCTGCACCCTTATTTTATCCCGTATTTCTTCAGTTTGTGCTGCAAAGTCTGGCGCTTGATCTTTAGGGCGTCGGCAGCCCGGGAGATGTTTCCGTTGAACCTTACCATCTCATTTGCGATCAGCTGCTTCTCCACCGCCTCCATGTACGCGTCGAGGGGCACGTCGTCCTCTCTTCTGATGACGGGCTCCTTGTTTACGATGTGATTCGGCATGCTCAGGTGCTTCCCGGTGAGGACGTGCTCGTTCTCAGCCATGGATATCGCCTGCTCCATGATGTTCTCCAGCTCCCTGACGTTACCGGGATAATCGTAGGACTGCAGCTGCTTGAGCGCCCCGTCCGATATCATCCAGAGTTCCTTGTTGAATCTTTTGTTGAACTTGTCCGCGAAGCGGTTTGCCAGGAGCTCTATGTCGTCCATCCTTTCACGGAGAGGCGGTATGGAAAGGTTGATTACGTTCAGTCTGTAGTAGAGGTCCTTTCTTAAGAGGCCCTTGGCCATCAGTTCCTCCGGCGGCTCGTTTACGGTTGCGATGATCCTCACGTCGATGGGGATGTCCCTGGATCCGCCGATCCTTCTGATATATGACTCCTGAAGGACACGGAGAAGCTTGGACTGAAGGTCGTAGGGCATGGCGGAGATCTCATCCAGAAGGACGGTGCCGCCGTTTGCCTGTTCGAAAAGCCCTGCCCTGTCAACGGCTCCCGTGAAGGCTCCCCTGGTAGTCCCGAAGAGAATGCCTTCGAGAAGGCTCTCCGGGATAGCCGCGCAGTTCTGCGCAAGGAACGGCTTGCCGGCCCTCTTCCCGTCGTTATGGATGCTCTGCGCAAAGAGCTCCTTACCGGTACCGGTCTCTCCGTAGATGAAGACCGAGGCGTCGTTTGAGGCTGCTTTTTTAGCGCGCTCGATAACTGCCTGGAACTTAGGGTTCTCGCCGTAGATATCATCAAACGTGTACTTCTTAATCTGAGGCCTTGCAGGCTCTGCCTTCTCAGCCACCTCGCCCCTCAGTTCCCGGAGGGTATCCGTGATGGAGCGAAGCTCCGTGATATCCTTGGATACCTCTATGGCTGCCACCGTCTCTCCGTCCACTATGACGGGGATGGTGGCGTTTTCCGTGGTGATCTCCTTGCCGTATAAGTTCTTGTATGTCTGCTGCTTGCTTCCCGTGGGCCTGTTCTTGGTGAGAGCGCTGTAGATGGTACTCTCTCCCAGGTTGAAATCCGGGAAAGCCTCGTGGAATTTTTTGCCCAGCACATCATCCACCGCAACCTTTTCGGTCCTGGCCATGGCGCTGTTATAGTGGATGCCGGTTCCGTACTTGTCCACGATATATACGCCTTCATCCAGAAGCTCAATCAGCTCGTCCACGAGCTTCTTGTATTGTTCTGCGTTCATTTTTTCTCCTAAACATCTTTGTATGATGATTTTTTCTGTGCTTCGTTCACATTATATCACATTTCAGCCCTCAGTGCAAAATATTTTGCACCCTGTTTTTTAGCTCAACTATATGATAGAATATTTTGGGC
>CACZGZ010000058.1 GCA_902780845.1 uncultured Eubacteriales bacterium | reverse complement strand
ACTATTCTGATCTTGTCAGGGTTGATCTTAAGGCTGAGAGCTCTGGGAGCCCACTTGGACATCTCTTCACGAGGTGCGGGGATCTCTTCGAGCATCTTTTCCATGATGAACATTCTGCCTTCCTTAGCCTGACGGAGAGCTCTCTCAAGGATGTCTCTGGAAAGTCCGTGTACCTTGATATCCATCTGGATAGCGGTAACGCCGTCTTCAGTTCCTGTTACCTTGAAGTCCATGTCGCCCAGGAAGTCTTCCATACCCTGGATATCGGAAAGGATGGCGAATTCGGATTCTCCGTCTTCCTTTACTCTTTCGATAAGACCCATTGCGATACCTGCTACAGGCTTCTTGATGGGAACGCCTGCGTCCATAAGTGCGAGGCAGGATCCGCATGTGGATGCCATGGATGATGATCCGTTGGAAGAGAGAACGTCTGATACCACACGGATAGCATAAGGGAATTCCTCTACTGAAGGAATTACAGGAAGCAGAGCTCTCTCAGCAAGAGCGCCGTGTCCGATCTCACGTCTTCCGGGGGATCTGGGTGACTTGGCTTCACCTGTGCAGTATCCGGGGAAGTTGTAGTGGTGGATATATCTCTTCTCTGTCTGCTCTGTGATTCCATCGATGGTCTGTGCTTCAGATGCGGGAGCAAGGGTGCAGGATGAAAGTACCTGAGTCTGACCGCGCTTGAAGAGTCCTGTTCCGTGTACTCTGGGAAGAAGGCCTGTCTCGCAGAAGATAGGTCTGATCTCGTCGCACTTTCTGGAGTCGGGACGTACGCCATCGTCCAGGATCATGTTTCTTACGGATTCCTTTGTGATATTGTAAAGAACAGCGTCCACGTCCTTAGCGCCTTCAGGATAGATCTCTGCGAAGTGTTCCTTTGTCTCTACTTCGACCTTATCCATGTTCTCGAGTCTCTCGAGCTTGTCATAGGTGTGGATAGCTTCCTTCATCTTCTCTGTAGCGTATTCTCTTACAGCCTGGTCGATCTCTTCGGAAGGCTTGTAGAGGTTGACTTCCATCTTGGGTCTGCCTACTTCTGCTACGATCTGGTCGATGAACTCAACGAGTCTCTTGATCTCTTCGTGTGCAAAGAGAATAGCGTCGAGCATCTCCATTTCGGGAACTTCCTTGGCTCCTGCTTCAACCATCATGATGGCTTCCTTGGTTCCGGCAACTGTCATGTCGATGTCGGAAACTGCTCTCTGCTCAAGGGTGGGATTGATGACGAACTGACCGTCAACTCTTCCTACCTTTACTGCAGCTGTGGGACCATCCCAGGGAATATCGGATGTAGCGATGGCTACGGATGAACCGATCATGGCTGCGATCTCAGGTGAGCAGTCCTGATCGACTGACATGCATGTAGCTACTACTACAACGTCGTTATAGAATCCCTTGGGGAAGAGCGGTCTTAAGGGTCTGTCAATAAGACGGGAAGTAAGGATAGCGTGCTCTGAAGGACGACCTTCTCTCTTGATGAATCCTCCGGGGATCTTACCTACGGAGTACATCTTCTCTTCGAAGTCGCAGCTTAAGGGGAAGAAATCCATTCCCTCTCTGGGCTCCTTGGAAGCACATACGGTAACGTTAACTACTGTGTCGCCGTACTGTACCCAAACCTGTCCGTTGGCCTGCTCGCAGACCTTTCCGATCTCCAGCTGAAGAAGTCTTCCTCCAAGCGGATATCTGAATGTTCTGTAATCTGTAAATCTTGGCATTGCAACTACCTCCTGTAATGCGTATAACAAAAAATAAAGGCGGGTTGTGCCCCGCCCATAATATCAAATTTTACTTTCTTAATCCTAAGCGAGCGATAAGAGTTCTGTATCTCTCAAGGTCGTTTTCCTTAAGATAAGCAAGCATGTTTCTTCTCTGACCTACCATCTTGAGCAGTCCTCTTCTGGAGTGGTGGTCCTTCTTGTGAACCTTAAGGTGCTCGTTGAGGTCATTGATTCTGTAGGTAAGAATAGCAACCTGAACTTCAGGGGAACCTGTGTCTCCTTCTTTAAGCTGATATTCCTTGATGATCTGCTGTTTCTGTTCTTTTGTAATCATTTCTTTCTCCTTTTCTTGATACGCCGGTGCTGAGCTGTACGCTGGAGTGTCGATACCCTAAGCATCCGGTAAATTTACGAACGATTTATAATAGCACGCAAAAGGCATGATTGTCAATACTTTTTTCATGTCTTAAGAGCCGTTTCACACATGCCTTTTCACTTTCTTAAAAGGTGCTTCCTTTATATCATATTTTGCATGTATCGGCAAGAGTTTTACTGCAGAAAATGCTTTGGATATCAGCGCAAAACACCCTCTTCGGAGGGTGTTTTGCGTATCATATCCGTATTTACTTTACGATTATCTCGTCGGCTTCGCCCATCCGAAAGATCGTCCTTACAGATGAGTCGTCGATAAGAGTCGGTCCGCCGAGGACAGCGCCGTCTCCGATGCCGTATTCCTTAGCGTAGGCTGCTGCCTGATCGGACTTGCCATTCGCTGAAAGCACCAGCGGTCCTCCCATGGCGTTCGCAAGTGATCCGCCGCAAAGTCCGTCAGGGAAGTTCGCTCCGTATGCGAGCACTGCCGCCTTCGGTTCTGCGAAGAAGACTTTAGCTACGTTGACCGATGTCTCGTATCTCGTAGCTCCGCCGATCCTCGTAACCTCTCCGAGTCCCTTGAAGTAGGCTTCAATGTCAGAGTTCACCGCACCGGTCCCTCCTATTATGAAGAACTTCTTTCCCTTAAGGGAATCCACATATGCCTTCTGGCTCGGCTGGATAGCGTTCTTCATGAGTACGATCGGCTTGCCTGTCGCTGACGCTGAAAGGCTGTCCGCGAAGTCCAGACCGCTTGCTACCAGGATCTCATCTCCTGATGCTCCTGCTTCTTCAAGTATCTTCACGTTGGTCTCATACCTGTCATTACCCCAGAGTCTCTTTACAGTGTATCCGCTTAAGCCTTCAACTGCTCTGTCTGGCACTACCGCTGATCCGCCAAGCAGATAGATGGTGCCGCCCTCTTTCAGGTTGGCCTTGATGTAGTCCTTAACGAGCCCTATCTCAGCGTCTCTGTCTCTTACGAGAAGGATAGGCGCCTTCTTCACGTTCGACAGATAGCTTCCCGCAAGCGCATCTGCATAGTTGGTTCCGCAGGCGATGATCACGCTGTCAAACTTATCGAGCCCCAACTGCTCCTTAAGAGCGTCTGCGGATTTGATGGCTGTCTCGTATCTGGATGCACCGAAGATACGAATTACATTTCCTGCAGTCTCTTCTTTCTTAGGAATAGGCCTTGTCTCCGTATGATTTCGATCATTGCTGCAGTATCTGGTCTCGATGCCTTCTTCTTCGGTCGTAGCCTCCTTTGTCACTGTCCACTCGCCCCAGTCGTGGCCGAGAGCGGGTATGGTTTCCGTCTTTGTCTGCTTCTCAAAGTCTGTGCATGTGAATGAAGCTGTATATGTGCCTTCTCCTGCTGTTTCGCATGTTGCAGGTGTTGTCACGTCATATACCGCACTTACCTCTTCCACGATATTCTGAGAAGGGTCTTCATTGCATTCCTTAATAGCTTTGACGCTGAATCCGTCTTCCGTCTCCGTCCATTCGTATACAGGATCCTTGAAGGTGTACCCCGTGGCAGGAAGTATTACGACCTTTTTGTCGCTGTATGTCTTTTCATCAGGTCCCTTAACTTCTGCCGTATACATTATACTTCCGTTTTCGGAAGCGGTCGGCTCGACCCTTGCTTCTGCGATATCAGCAGCTTCAGCTTCCACGGTGTGAGTGCTGTCATTATTGCATGTGAATACAGCCTTAGCTCCGGTATATCCCTTCGCATCGTCTCCCGTCCATGTCCATACAGGGGTCTTCCAGTCGTGGCCCATAGCGGGGATCTCAGCGTACGTCGTGTAGTCACATCTTGAACAGGTATCATATGCATTCCAGCCGGCTTCAGTGCATGTCGCCCTTTGAGCCTCATGATGGATCAGGTCATGTCCAAGAGCAGGTATCTCTTCCTGTGCTTTAAGGACGGTTCCGCATGCTGAGCAGTGGCTTCCCTCTGTGAGGCCTGCCTCTGTGCAGGTCGCGGCTACTGCTGCATCCGTTACCGCAGTATGGCCTTTAGCCGGTATCTCCGCAAATGTTGTATAGTCACATCTTGAGCATGTATCATATGCGTTCCAGCCAGCCTCAGTGCAGGTCGCGGCCTTTGCTTCGTGATGTATCAGATCATGACCGAGGGCGGGAACGGTTTCCTGAGCTTTAAGAACCGTTCCGCATACTGAACAGTGGCTTCCTTCAGTTAAGCCCGCCTCAGTGCAGGTCGCTTCCTTAGCCTTGTCTGTTACAGGAGTATGTCCCTTGGCAGGTATCCCGGAATATGTGCTGTAGTCGCATCTTGAGCAGGTGTCATATGCGTTCCAGCCCGCCTCAGTGCAGGTCGCTTCTTTTGCTTCGTGATGTATCAGATCATGACCGAGGGCATCGGATGTTATGATCTTGGATTCGCTGTGTGCTTCCTTGTCAAGGCTGTCCTCTTTTCCTACCGAAGCCGTATACCTTACTTCTCCTGCTTCAGTACAGGTTGCAGAGATCTCATCCATCGTTACGGAAGCCTCCAGCGATCTTGTGACGGTTTCATCGCCGCTCTTCACATAATCGGCCGTTACACTGTAACCGTCATCCGTCTCCGTCCAGCTGAAACCGCTGAATATCCATTCTGCCGTTTCTTCCTTCCAGGAAGCGGTGAGCGTAAGGTCTTCAGTAACGGGAGTCTCGAAATCGTATTCCTCTTCGCCGTTCATCCAGCAAAGGAATTCATAGCCCTCCTTTACGGGATCTTCAGGTTTTTTGACCTTATTTCCATTGACTACCGTCTCAGTGGAAATGGTCTTGTCTCCGTCCTTAAAGGTTACGGTACGGTTGACCCATACACCCCATTTACCTGACTCTTTGTTATATGTAAATTCAGTATTTGCCTCTGAATCTGCAGTCTTTGTATATTCCTCGTCCGTACCGGCGTATTTTGCGTCGTTGTGGAGCCATGCAGAATTGGCTGCTATTCCGGGATAGGAGATCGCGGTCCCTTCCTGCGTCGCCTGATGTGTCGTGGCAGATGAAACAGGCGCCTTGGTGAATACGACCTTTCCGGTGCCTTCACTCGTCATGATATCGGCGCCTCCCGCTGTGGTATACAGGCTGCCGCTCACATCGATGGTTCCGTTGACATCCATTAAGGTATCCGCCATCTTGTCCGAACTGAACTTATCGGCGTTCTTTCTCGACGGCGAATAGTATGACGTCTTCAGATCGGAATTGCTGTAGATATATCCCTTTCCGATCCATTCATCTCTGTCATAGATGAATGCGTTGACTCCGGAGCCGATCTTTATGGCAGCTCCGCTGTCAACCTTAAACTCGCATCCGGGTATCGTACAGACATCCTGGTTTATGGTAGTTGTTCCTGAAACTACCTCTATGGATGTATTCTCCATCAGAGGAAGGACGTAAGCCGACGTGTCGATTGACACGAAAGCGTTCATGCTTATTGCGTTCAGGCTTGCGTTGCCGTCCACCGTGTAGGTAACGCGGTCTTCAGAAGGATCGTACTTCTTGGTAAAAGCTCCTCCGGATGACGTGGTGAACAAAGCTCCTGATGAACCTATGAACTTGGCAGAAGGCGAAGTGGTATTGCCCTGGATCGTGATCGATCCTACCGCATATTCCGTAGCTCCGTGCTCGAGCTTCATTTCCGCTTCGATATTCTGAACGTAATACTGCGAGAACGGAAGCACCTTACTGCTGTTGCCGTTCATGGAAGATGTAGCTGTTCCTCCTCTCAGATCGCAGATCTGGAAAGGCTCGTATACGGTAGCTCCGGGTTTTGCCGATATCAGGCCATCACCGGAAATATACCCGTAGCAGTGAAGTTTGGATCCGCTCTGAAGAGTGATGCTGCTTCCGGCACCCATCTTTATATATCCGTAGGCTCCTGATGTGACTCCGGTATATGTGATATTATATGAGTTTATCCTTGCGTTTACGTCCAGATTGCCGTTTACGATGACAGAACTGCCTTCTGCCATAGCAAGCACCTTGTATGCAGAAGGCGCTCCGGGGCCTGCAGATTCAAGTATCCCGGGCTTGTCCGCGCACACGGTCTTAGCCGCGTCGTAAGGTATCAGGAGGGTCTTTCCTGAAGGAACTGTATATGTTCCCGCGGGGAGCGTACCGCTTGATACCAGGACGATCTTGGAAATATTTTTTGACGTTGAACACGAGATGGCTTCATTCAGATCAGTGAACCACTGAGTACCGACTTCCCATACGGGGGTATCTGCCTTGATGAATACCGGATAAACGGTCTGATCAGTCTCAAAATACGCCTTGTATGAGCTGCTGGTTGCGATAAACCTTCCGGTCGTTTCCGAGTACCATCCCTCAAGCTTGTATCCGCTTTCAGGAGATGCGGCCAGTTCAAACCCCTCTGTAGAGATCCCGGTATTCGTAACCGTATCCGTTACCTGACTGCCGTTAACGGTATAGCTTCCGTTTCCCTGCGCGGGCTTGAATGTTACCGTTACATTCTGCTTTCTCGTCACCGCTACGTTATTGAGCGCGACAGACGACGTATAGGCACCGGCGCTTCCGGAAAGGATCACTACCGTGACGGATTTTCCGGCTTCCAGTTCCTTTGAGAAGGACCCTGCCGTTGTAACAGCAGTTCCGTCTATCTTCACCGATCCCCCTGATCCGAGCACGGGTTTCGTATAATCGAATGACAATAAGGCAAGAGCTCCGCTGTTGTTTGTGAGAGTCAGCGTGCTGGTTTCGCTTGCAGCATCGTCACATGATCCCTTTGCTTTTCCCGTGGCGGATCCGTTGAATGTGGTCCCTGAAGCAGTCCAGGTACCGTTGTCATAGGACGCGCTCAATCCGCTTATATCAGTATCAAGCGTCGCAGCATAAGCATTGATCGGTTCTGTCAGCGAGAACGTCAGTATCATCGCTAAAGCCATAACCAAGCATGTAAATCTTCTGATGAGTCGCTTTATATTCATTTCTTTCCTCTTTTTTTCGTGACTTTTTTACCGCCGGCCCTTGCGGCTGACAGTTCTGTATATAAACACACTCCTATGATGAGTGCGATAATTGACCAGATGTGTGCAAGGTGGAACAGGCCCGATCCGTTATCCCTGAAAAACTCCACTATGAAGCGGAAGGCTCCATAGCAGATCATCAGCAAAGGAAACAGCCCGCCCTCTTTAACCTTTCCTTTCTTTTCCAGATAAAGAAAGAGTATCAGCATGACCGCATAGAAAACGAGTTCCGCTTCCCTGGTCGGCCACCTCATTTCCATCCCGTGGATGGTCTTGCCATAACAGCAGCCTATGAACAGGCATCTTATCCGCTGCAGGAAAAGCGATGGCAGTACAAAAATTGCAAACTGATCAAATCTCAGCGCCCTGTCTTTTCTTATGACGAGAAGAAGGATCAGAGGCGCTATGAGATAAACCCCGTAAGTGGAGACCGCCCCTATCGACAGGCCTCCGCCGCTTATGAGTTTCTCAAAAGACGCAAAAAGCAGTACCGAAAAAACGCTGACTGCGGAAAACAACACAGCCAGAAGCACCGAAGGCAATAAACGCCTGTCCGATGCAGTCTTTTCAACGGACATGATAAGCGGCACTCCCGCTATCAGTCCTGCAAGTACTGCCAGATATATGGAATTGTTCGAAATAAGTTCATACATTGGTCTGAATGCATGCAGCTATGTAAGTTTTAATATGGGAGCGGACATAAGGTCCGCTCCCATTTAATTCAGCTTTCCATGAATGTCAGGTTACAGCATTCATATTTGATACAATATCAAATATTATACTTGTCTTCTTCGTATAATTCAATATTGTCGTTGTGGAGAACTTCCTTTGCAGTAGCATCCCAGATGAGAAGAGGTCCGCCGATGACCACGCCGGTCCTGATGTTCTTAGCTCTGGTGTATACTGATGCGCTTGCGCTCTTCTCCTTGTTATGAGCAAGCAGCATAGGTGCTTTCATCTTAGCTGCAAGAGGTCCTACTGACAGTCCGTCAGGGAAGGCTGTTCCTACAGCAAGTACTACTTCCTTGGGAGCCTTGTAGAACTCTTCAGCGATCAGTCTGGAAGTCTCATAACGGTCAAGTCCTGCAAATCTCTTTGCGATAGTTCCGTTTGTTCCGAGGGTCTTCTCCATAGCTGCGCTTACAGCACCGGTTCCTCCTGCGATGTAGAAGTTCGGCTTATCCTTAAGTCCCTTGAGGAAGGCTGTCTGCTCATTTGTCAGAGTGTTGCCCTTTACAAGGAGGATAGGCATGTCGAGGTATGATCCGCTCAAGCTGTCCGGATAGTCGACTCCGGTAGCTGCAAGGATATCTCCTCCGGTATATCCTACTTCTTCAAGGATAGCAAGGTTGGTCTCATATCTGGTGGGACCTGCAAGACGCTTCTTGGTGAAGTCGAGTCCGCTCAGCCAGCTGTCCTTAACGACGCCTTCTCCGCCGAGGATGTAGATCGTTCCGCCGGCCTTGAGGTTGTTCTTGATATATGCCTTGACGTTCTCTGCATCCTTCTGGCTGATGAGGAGCATCGGTGCGTCCTTGATGTTTGCAAGGTAAGCTCCGCTCAGTGAGTCAGGGAAGTCAACGCCTGTAGCTACTACTACGGTATCGAATTTTTCAATACCGAGTACTTCTTTTAATCTGTCAGCGTTCTTGAATGCTGTTGAGTATCTTGTTGCTCCGAAGATCCTGAGGATATCATCGTATACGATAGCTTCAGTCTTAGTATCGGTATAGGTCTTGCCGTCGGGACCGGTTACAGAAGCTGTGTATGTGACGGTGTCAGCATCTTCCTTCTTTGTGATCTCTGCTTTTACTTCCTTCACATGTGTCTTATCGGTCTCGCAGGTGAATTTAGCTGTTGCTTCAGACTTGTCTTCTGACCATGTCCACTCAGGCTCGCCCCACTTGTGTCCGGTAGCGGGATCTCCTGCTTCGGTCTTGGTCTGTGCCTTGAAGGCTTCGTTCTTGAATGTCGCTGTGTAAGTGATGCTTCCTGCTTCTTCGCATGTAGCCGGAGTCGTCTTGCTTACTGTCTCAGCT
>CACZGZ010000057.1:1187-10456 GCA_902780845.1 uncultured Eubacteriales bacterium | reverse complement strand
GCGGTCGAATATATCCATGAGAGAGGCTTCGACCTTATCGTCACTGTGGACTGCGGAAGCGTATCGAAGGAAGAAGTGAGATATGCCGAAGAACTGGGCATGAAGGTCCTGGTAACAGACCATCACACCATAACGGACACGATGGCAGACTGCCTTCTCATCAATCCCAAGAAACCCGGAAGCGAATATCCCTTCAAGGAACTCTGCGGCTGCGGAGTAGCCTTCAAGCTGGCTCAGGTGCTTCAGAAGAAGGCAGACCTTCCTAAGAGAGTACTGTCAGAAGTCCTGGATCTCGTGGCTATAGGGACCATAGGGGATATCATGCCTCTGACGGATGAGAACAGGACGCTGGTGAAGTTCGGCTTAAGGGTGATCAATCAGGGTTCAAGGCCCGGACTCAGGGAACTCATCACAGGAGCGGGACTCACACCCGGCAAAGTTTCCTCTGAGAACGTCGGCTTCGTCATAGTCCCGCATCTCAACGCATCCGGAAGGATAGAGGACGCTTCTGTAGCGGTAAAACTCATGCTCGCATCAGAGGATGATCCGGAGCTTCACGACCTTGTCGACGATATGATCTTCAAGAACAAGGAGCGCAAACGCCTTCAGTCGGAAACATACAAGGCTTGTATGGAACTTGCTGATGAAGAGGACTTCATGATCATAAGATGTGATGACGCCCATGAGGGAATCGCCGGCATCGTTGCCGGAAAGATCAAGGATCACTTCTACAGACCGACTGTGATCTGCATGCCGACTCATGGTGAGGAAAGGACTCTTAAGGGTACCGGAAGAAGCATCGACGGCATCAGCCTTTACGACCTTCTTAAAAAACACGAGGAACTCTTCATAAAATTCGGCGGGCACAGCGGAGCCTGCGGATTCACCATGAAGGAAGAGTGTTTTGATCTTCTTAAGGAAGGGCTTATCCGGGATATAAAGGAGATAAAGGAGAATGAGCCTGAACTCTTCGACAGAAAGTATCCCTGGGAGATGGATCTGGAACCCGATGAGATATCAATGGATCTTGCTGACGAACTGGACCTGCTTTCGCCCTTTGGAAACGGCAATCCGAAACCTGTATTCAGGATAAAAGATGTCAGGCTAAGAGACGTCAGATATATGGGGAATGAGGGCAAACACGCCAGATTCACCGTACATGAGAACAACAGGTACCTTAACTGCGTGCTTTTCAACAAGGCCGAGGAGTGTTCAAAAGCTCTTTCAGACGGCTTGGAACATGATATAACAGGCTATGTGGAAACACAGGTATGGCAGGGACAAAAAAGATTGCAGTTCATTGTTGAAAACATAATTGACTAAAATTAAACATTGTATTATAATACTTTTAGAATTTACAACACTAAAATATTAAAGGGTCGGGAGGTTATATATGGCATACGAATCAAGATTCCAGAGAGAGGATATTGACGAACTGTTCGAGGCGGTTCTGACTTTGGAGGATATCGAGGATTGCTACAGATTTTTTGAGGACATCTGCACTATAAACGAGATCTATTCAATAGCACAGAGACTCAGGGTAGCTAAACTCCTCTCTGAAAAGAAGACCTACATGGAGATCGCTCAGGAGACGAACGCTTCCACAGCAACTATTTCGAGAATCAACAAGTGCCTCGTATATGGAGCAGACGGATACAAGAGAGTACTTGAGAGGCTCAGTGAAAAGGAAAACAGATAATGACATTCGACGTATATATCTATGAGGGCAATTCCTCTATGGAAGAACTGTCAAGGGAACTGGCCGCAGATGCGGTCAGGAATTACTGCGCTCAAAAAGACATCGAATATAACGAAGACGTGAACAGGTGGGAAGAATCTGAAAAGGGGAAACCCTATTTCACCGGACTGCCTGTTCATTTCAACGTAAGCCACTCCGGAATGCTCTGGGTCTGTATGGTAGGCGAAAGCCCCTGCGGAATAGACATCCAGGTAGGGCAGGAAATGAACGTCAGGAAATACGACAGGATAATAAGAAGGTATTTTACACCAAATGAACAGGACTTCTGTGATAAATACGGCACGGAAGGCTTTTTCAGGATATGGGCACACAGGGAAGCTTTCGGAAAGTACACAGGAGAGGGCTTCTACGGCAGCATGCCGGATTTCGTGGGAGACGACGGCTTCCTGAATATCGAGGTCACCGTTCCCGGAACGGATAAAAAGGTTTATGTAAAGGATGAACCCATCGGTCCTGATATCTATCTTGCCTACTGTTCAGAAGGCGAGAGCGACGACGTAAGATTTATGGAGTGATTCATGGCCGGACGTACGTGTATGGAAGCTGCTTTGAGCAAGCTGAACTACAGAATGAGATCCCGGGAGGAATTAAGGGGTATCCTTGATGGCCTGGGATATGATAGTGATGAGATCTCAGAAACTCTCGATGAACTCGAGAGCTTCGGATATGTTAACGATCATCGTTTCTGTGAGGAGTTCATAAGAAGCGCCTCCAGAAAGAACTGGTCATCATCCCGGATGATCAGGGCGCTCAGGGATAAGGGTATATCTCCGGAACTTGCGGCGGAAACGATGAATGGGATCACCGATGAAGATGGTGAAGAGATATCACCTTCTTTTTATGACAGAAAAAAGGCCATGGAGACCGGACTTAAGATGGCTGATGAGCAGCTCAGAAGGTCCGGTGAGCTCGATGAGCGCTTTATGGGGAAAGTAGGACGAAGGCTGATGAGCCTCGGCTATGACAGCAGCACATGCTACTATGTGATAGGCGCCCTGAGGAAAAGGTCAGGGGAGCGTAACGAAGAGGAGGATGTCTTTTGAGGATTTGCCTTTATGGGTCTTCAAGCCCTGATCTGGAACAGATCTATTATGACAAAGCATATGAACTGGGCGTTCTGATGGCAGAAAGAGGACACGGCATGGTATTCGGCGGAGGCGAGCAGGGGCTTATGGGAGCCTGCGTAAGGGGCCTCGAGTCTGCCGGAGGAAAGGCTATCGGCGTAGCGCCCAGGTTTTTTGATCTGCCCGGTATCCTTCACCAGGAATGTGAGGAATTCATTTTCACTGATACGATGCACGAGAGAAAACAGATCATGGAAGGCATTGCTGATGCCTTTGTCATCGTGCCCGGGGGAGTTGGTACCTACGAAGAGTTTTTTGAGGCTTTCACCCTCAAACAGCTCGGACAGATGAACAAGCCAATAGGCTTATTGAATACAGGCGGATACTTTGAACCGCTGAGAGATCTTCTGGTAAGATCTGCAGACAACAACTTTATGAAAAGGGAATGCCTCGGCCTCTGCGGATTCTTCGACAGCTGTGAAGAACTGCTGGACTATATAGAGACCGTCCATGATGAACCCATGGACGTGAAGAAACTTAAACAGGTGAAATAAAAAAGAGTCCTGCAAATGCAGAACTCTTATGTGGTCGGGGCGACAGGATTTGAACCTGCGGCCTCTACGTCCCGAACGTAGCGCTCTACCAAGCTGAGCCACGCCCCGACGAACAGACATATAATATCATATTGCCGGGATAATTTCAAGTATTTGTTTAGAGTAAAGAAATGAAACTGATATCATGGAACGTCAACGGCCTGAGGGCTGTTATGAACAAAAATTTTATGGAGTTCTTCAATGAGGCGGATGCGGATGTATTCTGCCTTCAGGAGACTAAACTCCAGGAGGGACAGATCGAGATGGATCTTCCCGGGTATCACCAGTACTGGAACTACGCTGACAAGAAGGGCTATTCAGGAACTGCGATATTTACGAAAAAGGAACCGCTTTCCGTTACTTACGGAATGGGAATAGATGAGCACGACCATGAGGGAAGAGTGATCACCCTTGAATTCGATGATTTCTATTTCATCACCGTATACGTGCCCAACTCACAGGACGGACTCAAGAGGCTCGATTACAGGATGAAGTGGGAGGATGATTTCCTCGGATATCTGAAGGAGCTTGAGAAGACCAAGCCCGTCGTTTTCTGCGGAGACCTTAACGTCGCCCACGAGGAGATAGACCTTAAGAATCCGAAGACCAACAGAAAGAACGCCGGATTCACTGATGAGGAGAGATCAAAGATGACAGCACTTCTCGATGCAGGCTTTACCGACACTTTCAGGTACTTTTATCCTGAACAGGTGACATATTCATGGTGGTCATACCGCTTTAAAGCCAGGGAAAAGAACGCAGGATGGAGAATCGACTATTTCATCTGTTCTGACGCCCTGAGAGACCGCCTTAAAGACGCTAAAATACATACAGAGGTGATGGGTTCCGATCATTGCCCTGTTGAACTCGATATAGAATAAGGAGAATCACTTTTTATGTCAGAAAAAATCAAAGCATCAAAGATCCTTTATGAACTTCAGGAGGCCGGAAGGATCCAGATGGAAAACGACAAGCCGTCTGTGGATGACCTCCTCGACAGAAACCTCGCCCTCATGGTAAACCGTATCGATATGGTGATATCGAGGGAGGTAACGGATGACGAAGAGATAACCTATACTTCAAACGCCTGCCCGTCGGAAAGGGCGACTCTGTTAAGAGTATATAACGCCAAAGCAGGTGAAGAGCAGGTGGCTTACGCTTCATCCATCTGGTCACTGGTGAACTTCAAGACCAGACGCATAATGAAGGCGAAGGAACTGAACATGAAGAATTTCACCCTTGCCAGGTACAGAAATCCCTTCGGAGACAGAAAATTCAGGATCACTGAAGAGGATGAGAACGCCATGGAGGATATGGGTACCTTCAAGGTCGGAAGAGAGTATATGGACGACAACGGCCATATGAACAACATCAAGTATCTGGAACACGTAGAAGCATGTATTCCGGAACTTGAAAGCGGAAGCTTCATGAAGGAGATAAGACTCCATTTCATGAAAGAAGCACTTTACGATGAGGAGCTAAGAATAAAGCGCCTTCGTAAAGAAGACGCTTACTACTTCCGCATGTATAAGCCTGACGGAGAGGCTAATTTTGAATGTGAGATCGTTATTTCTTAAGAAGATCTCTGATCTCTGTCAACAGCTGAATATCTTCGGGAACAGCCGGCTCTTCTTCAGGAGCCGGTTCTTCTTCTTTTTTCTTCATATCATCGAACTTGTTGAAAGCCTTGATGATGAAGAAGAGAACTACAGCTGTGATAAGGAAGGTGATGATAGCATTGATCAGGTTGCCGATCATGATCTGTGCATCGCCTACACCGAAGGAAAGTGCTGAGAAGTCTGTTCCTCCGAGGATCAGTCCGATGATGGGGCTGATGACATCGGCAACGACTGAGTTGATGATAGCAGTGAAGGCTCCGCCTATGATGATGCCTACTGCCATGGTCATTACATTACCTTTTGCGATGAATTCCTTGAATTCAGTCATAAATTTTTTCATTTTATAATTCCTCCTGTAATATATTAATTTCTTTTTTTATTCTTTCCCAAGGAAATCCTACCACATTTTCATAACTTCCGTCAAATGACTTTATGTATTTGGCGAAAGTTCCCTGGATCGCATAGCCTCCTGCCTTGTCATAGGCTTCGGGCGTCCTGAGGTAGGATTTAAGATCCACGTCTGAAATGTCCGTAAAGGTGACTGAGGTCGTTTCGGAAAAGACCCTTTCTTTTCCGGAAGCTATATCTATGATACATACACCCGTGATTACCATGTGAGTGCGTCCTCTGAGTTCACTCAGCATCCTGAAACCATCTTCTTCGTCAGCGGGCTTTCCCATGATCTCGCCGGGACCTTCAGGATCTCCGAGATATACTATGGTATCAGCTCCGATGATAATACCGTCACTGAAAGCTTTCTCTTCAAAAACAGCACGGGCTTTTTGGGAAGCTATGGAAGAGGGGACCTGATGCACGTCGGTATATGCAGGTATCTTCTCATCTATATCGGCCGGATGAACTATCGGATCGATCCCGTGATCTCTCATGATCTCAAGCCTTCTGGGCGAGGCTGAAGCGAGTATTATTGTCTTTTCATTATTATCCATACATCGATTATATACCAAATGCAGCGGGGTGTGGAAGGGATTTTATTTTTTTGTTTATTTTTATACCCATAAATGATATAATTATCTTGGAAGTGTATGTTCTGACCGGAGAACTTTTTCCGGTCTGTTAAAGTAATAAAAAGGAGAAAGAAAATGGGACTTATCAGAGCAGCATTAAGCGCAGCAACAGGCAATCTGGCTGATCAGTGGAAAGAATTCTTTTATTGTGATTCCATGGGCAAGGAAGTTCTCATGACCAGAGGCATCAAGAGAACCGGCGGTCTGTCCTCGAACAAGTTCGGAAGCGATAATATCATCACCAACGGTTCCGGCATAGCAGTAGCTGACGGACAGTGCATGATCATCGTCGATCAGGGCAAGATCGTTGAACTTTGCGCAGAGCCGGGAGAATATACTTTTGATCAGTCTTCAGAGCCTACGATCTTCATGGGAGATCTCAAGCAGTCTATCAGAGCGTCACTCGACAATATGCTCAAGCGTTTCTCGTTTGGCGGAGATACAGCTCACGATCAGAGAGTATACTATTTCAACACGAAAGAGATCATCGACAATAAGTTCGGCACACCCAATCCGGTTCCCTTCAGACTTGTGGATGAGAGGCTCGGACTTGATATCGACGTATCAGTTCGCTGTGCAGGTGTATATTCATATAAGATCACAGATCCCGTTCTGTTCTATATGAACGTCTGCGGAAACGTTCCCAGAGAATACAGAAGAGAAGAACTTGACACTCAGCTCAAGGCAGAGTTCATCTCAGCTCTCCAGCCCTGCTTCGGAAAGCTTTCACAGCAGGGAATGAGACCCAATGAGCTTGTAAATCACGTTGAAGAACTCTCTGACAGCATGAACGAGGTCCTTTCCGCCAAGTGGTCTGAAACAAGAGGAATCGACGTTATCAGCGTAGCTATCAATACTGTAACCATCCCTGAAGAAGATCAGAAGATGATCAAAGAACTTCAGAAGGCTGCAGCCCTTAAGGATCCTACTCTTGCCGCAGCAACGCTTGCAGCAGCCAAGGCTGACGCAATGAAGGCAGCAGCTGCTAATGAAAACGGAGCAGCCATGGGATTCATGGGCATGGGAATGGCTATGAACTCTGACGGAACCAACGCTCAGGATCTTTTCGCTATGGGAAGCAAACAGGCTCCTCAGGTAAGCACAGGAGAGGCAGCGGCTGCTGCAGCTCAGACTACCGGAGCAGTAAACTTCTGCCCCAACTGCGGACAGAAACTCGACGGAGCAAAATTCTGCCCTAACTGCGGAAGACCTACCGGAAACTGATTATTGAATTCAGGAGATCATCATGTCTGAACTTTTTGAATATAAATGTCCCAATTGCGGAGGGTCGCTCCGGTTCGACAGTACGGTACAGCAGCTTAAATGCCCGTATTGCGATTCCGTCGTGGACGTTGAAGCACTCAAGGGATATGATGAAGAACTGAAAAAGTCCGGAACTGACGACATGAGATGGGAGAAGACTGCAGGTGGTCAGTGGGAAGAAGGAGAGACCGAAGATATGAGGGTCTACGTCTGCAATTCCTGCGGCGGTGAGATCATCGCCGACAAGAACACCGCGGCTTCCAAATGCCCGTACTGCGACAATCCTGTTGTGATGAAGGGGAATTTGAGCGGGGTGCTCAAGCCTGACTTCATCATTCCCTTCAAACTTACGAAGGAGCAGGCAAAAAAAGCCTATCACAACCATCTTCAGGGAAAGAAATTCCTGCCTAAGGTTTTCGAGGACAGGAACCATATAGACGAGATGAAAGCAGTCTATGTACCGTTTTGGGTCTTTGACTGCGACGTGGATGCGGATGTCAGATACAGGGCTACCAGGACGAGGGCCTGGGCAGATTCCCAGAATTCATATACTGAGACCTCATATTATACGATACTGAGGTCCGGGACTCTGGCCTTTGATAACGTGCCCGTGGATGGATCCTCTGTCATGGACGACGAACTTATGCAGTCCATAGAGCCCTTTGACTTCAGTGAGGCTGAGGTGTTCAGCACAGCATATCTTCCCGGATATCTTGCTGACAAGTACGACATAGGTGCGGAGGCATCCATAGGAACTGCCAATCAGAGGATCAGGCAGACCACCGAACAGGCTTTCAGAGGGACAGTCGGGAATTACAGTTCCGTAATGCCGGAAGCCAGCACCATCAGGCTGGAAAACGGAAGGGCGAAGTATGCCCTTTATCCGGTATGGATCCTGAACACCACTTATGACGGAAAGAGATATATTTTCGCATGTAACGGTCAGACCGGAAAGACTGTAGGAGACCTTCCCGTTTCAAACAGTGCTTACTGGACGAACTTTGCCAAGGTGGGCATAATCGTTGCGGCGGTTATTTTCGGCCTGCAGTTCATACCGTATCTTATGTGAGGAGGTCGACATGGTTAAAAGTCTTAAGAAAATAACAGTCGTTACCTCCGTGCTTCTCATGGTGTTCATGAGCTTCTTCTGCTTCGGGTCCTACGCATACGGCGATACTCAGCACATGGTGGATTATTCGGGATACCTGTATGATTCCGAAGTGTCTGAGATAAACGATTATCTTTCTGCTGTATCCGAGGAAATGGAATTCGATATAGTGGGAGTCATGATAAACGAGGGTTATGATGAGAACTCTCTCAGATCCTTTGCGGATGATTTCTATGATTACGGCGGCTACGGGTACGGAACAGAAAAGGACGGCGCAGTCTTTGTGGTCGACATGGAATCGCGTCTCATGACCCTTGTAACTACAGGGTTCGGAATAACTGCGATCACGGACTACGGCGAGGAACTGGTTTACGACTATGTGACCGATGAACTGCAGAGCGAGAACTTCGTAGGCGCATACGAAGGCTATGCCGACGCGGTGAGAGAACTGGTCTATAAGGCAAGGGAAGGGACTCCGGTCGACGTCGATGACGGCGGTCAGGATGACGGTCAGGGAGAATATGAAAGAAGACTTCCGAGCGCAGAAGCGGCCGCAGGTATGGGAGGTATCTCACTCGCAGCGGGCGCCGGAGCCGGATTCTTATCATCCCAGCGTCAGAAATCCAAGTTAAAGACCGTAAGAAGAAAGACACAGGCCAACAGTTACGCCAGAAGAGACAGTCTGGTGCTTTCCAGAAAACAGGACAGGTTCCTTTACAGGACAGTCGCGGTAATGCCAAGACCTAAGAATAACAACAATAACCGACCGCACGGAATGGGCGGAGGAGGAACCACAATACACATGGGTTCATCCGGGACACCGCACGGCGGCGGACAT
>CACZGZ010000057.1:0-1149 GCA_902780845.1 uncultured Eubacteriales bacterium | reverse complement strand
CGGACATGCCAGAGGTTTCTGAAAAACATTTTTTGTACTGGAAATCAGTTACGGATGGTATATAATGTAAATGTGAAGAGCTCACAGAACAGCAGATCATGTTCGTGGGCTCTTTTGATTTCAGGAAAGGGGGAATATACGGTATGAGAACGCTGATATATCTGATAGTCATTCTGAACTCAGTTATTGGTTTGTATATACTGTTCAGGGAAAAGAACCCGTTCAAAGGCAAAACATACAGGGAAATAGCTGAAAACAGAAGGAAGAAGGTATGAAAATCCTGTGTTTTTTGATTTCAATTCATTTACAAAACAATTGTCGTATAGTATAATTAAGCATTGAAGTTGCAAAAGGGATAATGAGGTATTGTATATGAGAAAAAGAAAAGAAGAATTCACCGAGGTCATGCAGGAGACTGCTGATATCGTATCGGAAACGGTGTCTGACAAGACGATGCTGTATGACGCGGCTGCATTGAATAATGATGGATATGCCGGAGATCTTCCGTATGAGGATGCGTCTGATGTTTATACTGAACAGGAGAGTGCTTCTGAAGGATATACCGGACAGGATGAGGTTTACGGCGTGCTTCCGTCTGATCTGAATGAGAGCGAGGAACCTGTTAAAAAGGCAAACCCCATCGTCAGGTTTTTCAGATGGATAAAATCCTGGAAGATGTGGGTCAAGATCCTCTCACTGGTACTTATCCTGGCTCTGATGACAGGCGGAGTCATGGCAGCAAGCGTATATAAGGAAGTTGAAGAGGCAGTTAAGGTCATGAACGCAGGAACTGAGATCCCTGACGATTATGACCTCGGCATCCAGCCAATCGACGGATTCATCAATATCCTGCTTCTGGGTACGGATACCAGAGACATGAATACTGAAGAGCAGACCAGATCCGACATGGTAATGGTCGCTTCCATAAACGTGGAATCGCATCAGGTAACTCTGACATCCATATACAGAGATACGATGCTCAAGCTGGGAGATACTTCAACATATGATAAGATAACCCATGCATTTTTCTACGGCGGCCCTGAAATGTCGATCAAGACTGTCAATCAGGCCATGGACCTGAACATTCAGAACTATGCTGTCCTTTTTGCACTCCATCCTGAGATGGATATGAAGCGGGTCTTCCAGAAG
>CACZGZ010000056.1 GCA_902780845.1 uncultured Eubacteriales bacterium | reverse complement strand
ATCCGACACTACTGAAGTTCCTATGGATTCGCCGTGCTTTGCCAGAAGTTCCAGTTTGCCCGTCTCATAGTCCAGTTTATAGAAGTCGCTGTCTGTGTTGAGACCGTTATGCTCGTCCGCAGCCACTACACAGATAAAGCTTTCCCCAAGATCGAAGCCGTTGATCTCGAAGTCTTCCCTGCTCTCAAGGAGCACTTCAGCTTCACCGCCCGAAAGATCCAGCTTTTTCAGGCAGGAATCCCCTGTCATTGGAAGGAGCGGTTTAACAGGGCTTGAGATATAGTAAAGGGCCTTCTTATCCTTATCCTCCCTTACCATCTGAATGTTTTCATTGAGATCGGTCAGGCGCTTCAAAGTCTTTTTTCTGTGGTCATAAAGAAACAGAGATTCATACGCTCCCTTGGTATATGTCCCGCCGTTCCACCACCAGGGGACCTGTTCGATCACCTCGTAGTCAGCGTTCTCTTTCATATGTTTTCTGAAGGAAGCGGTGTACTTCTTATCAGCTTTATACAGATCTTCAAATCCGGGGAAAGTGCTTCCCTTAAGCACCAGGTCTCCGTTACCGAGAGGAATGACTTTGCTCACAGGTATGGGAAAGGCATACTTCAGTTCAGCTTCTCCGCCGTCAAGCCTTATGGTGTACCAGCGGCTCGTCAGATCCTGCTCCTTTTCCCCTTCACCCTTCTCTTCACGGTTTCCGGGAAACATTATAGTATTCTCATCCAGATACTGAAAACTGCGTTCTTTGCCGCCTGAGGTAAGCTTGGAAAACTTGCTGTCTCTGTAAACATAAAGATATGACTTATATCCGTTTGCCTTTCTGTCAGCCGTTGTAACTGTCAGGCAGGCGCTTCCTCCCTCAGGTGAAAACGTTATTTCAGACAGATATCTGAACTTGAGTACATCGTCTATTTCGATAGGTCTCATTATTCTCTTTACTCCTTATACACTATGCTGAATCCGTCAAACTGATACTGCTTCATTGTGACGGGATCCTCATAGTATCCGTATTTTTCATCTCTTAAGGACTCGCCCTTTGCGGTTCCGTCCTTAACGGCTGTCAGCGCGTCTCTGATCACACCGATACAGTCAGGCGGCATGATGAAATCGTTGTGCGACGTATATACGGCGCTTACTTCAGGGAACTTCGCCTTCACCTTGTTAAGCGAATCGATGTACTGACCGATATCCGATCTTCCCATGATGTCGCTTGAGAACTGGACGTAGATCGCACCAAGGTAGATCATATCTCCGGAGAAAAGGATCTTTTCCTTTCTGTCAAAGAGCATAAGGTGATCCTCCAGATGTCCCGGAGTATAGATCAGTTCGACCTCCCTTTCTCCGAGATCGAACACGTGCCCGTCTTCCACCGGTTTTGCGTTGAACGGACGGACGCAGTATTCCTCAGGCACGAAACCTTCGGGATAACCGAACAAAAACATGTCCTCGTCAGCCTGATTTGCCAGGGGCTCATGAGGGCAGCCCGTCTCGGCCTGCTTAATGGCATGAGGCTCATCCGCCACCAGGACTTCAGGGAATCTCCAGTTGTTTCCCGTATGGTCGAAATGCCTGTGGCAGTTCACTATGGTGAGTTCACCCGGCCAGAGTTCCCTCACAAGGGGCTCGATGTTGCAGATGCCCATCCCGGTATCCAGCATGAGAGCTCTGTCCTTGCCCTTTATGATAAAGACGTTCACCTCCTGGAGATGCTGAGGCTCACATATCGCGGTTATATCCCCGGGGAGCTCATAGCACTCGAACCAGCCGTTACAATCGTTGCTGACCTCAAGTCTTTTGTACTTGGCGTAATATGGACGCGGTTCAGGCCCCTTCCACTTCGTGTATTCCGACATCTTTTTTCTCCTTATCTCTCAGCTGCCATCCTGTCTATCCATACGGATTCCAGGACGTCATAGACGTGTTCGTTCGGATGACCCGTCTCGAAGTATGACGAGTTGTCCCCTCCCAACATCTTTACCGCAAAGGCACCTACTGCCCTGGATCTGGATTCACCGCCGTAGCAGTGTACCAGAAGCGTTTCCGCATCCTGATGCTCTCTGATGAAATCTATTATCTCATTAGCCTGGACTTCGCTGAAAAGACAGGCTCCTTCCACGGGCTCGACTATGTCGTCGAAATACAGGGTAAGCACATCCTTACAGAATTCGCTTCTTTTGAATATGAATCCGAAGCCTCCGGCATGCGTGTCCTGGATCGATATCACAGCATAGGTATCCTTCAGTTTTCCGAACTCCTTCTGCCCTGCCGGATAGTAGTGATCCATCACATAATCAAAGGCATCAAATACAGATCTTACTATTACTCTCTTCATTTTATCTCCCAATGGTGTCAGAATCCTAAACTTTCGTTTACAAGTATCACGTGTATCCTGTCAGTGTGTCTTGAATACCTTGTGATCAGGAAGTTGCAGCAGATTGTATCCGCCGACTTGCAGTTCATGCATGAACCCGTCTGAGTGCAGGGTGTGGTTATCCCGAACCTCTGAGCGTTTATTGGAGCTGCCACGTTTCTCGCACGCTTCAGCGCACCGTCCACGTCAGAGCAGACCTTGTTCATGCCTACTATCATTACGACTTTTTTAGGTCCGTGGGCTATGGCGGATACTCTGTTGGAGTTGCCGTCAATGTTTACCAGTATGCCGTCCTCAGTCATGGCGTTCGTGCTTGAAAGGAAGACGTCAGCATCGTAAGCCAGAAGCGCAGCCTGTCTCTTGTCCTCATAATCATCTCTGTCGATGAAGTTGTAGTTTCCCTCCTTCAGAGTTTTGACGAGGCCGATCTCATGAGCGCTCATGGCTCCGCCCATAGTAACCGTGCTTCCTTCGGGGATCAGGTCAAGAGCAAGCTTCAGCGCCTCTTCCTTATCCTTTGCGTAATAACCTGTCATATTTCTGGACTTCAAGCCCTTGATAACTTTCTGTGCAAGAAGGTCATTTCTCATTGTAATAAATTTTCCAGCCATTCTATTTCTCCTTTGCCAATAGTGTTATTTTATATTATAATACCTCTATATTTATATTTCCAACACTTTTGATGAGATAAGACAGTTATGAAAACAAAAGTACTCAAATTCGGCGGGTCATCCCTTGCCGACTCAGGACAGTTCAAAAAAGTTTCCGATATAGTAAAGGCGGATCCGTCCAGGCGCTTCGTGGTCGCATCTGCCCCGGGCAAAAGATTTGACGACGACATCAAGGTCACCGATCTTCTGTATTCATGCTACGAAAAAGCCCGTTCCGGTATGGATTTTGATCCGGTCCTTTCCGAGATCGCCGGCAGATTCAGGGAGATCATAAACGAACTCGATATAGACTTTGATATCGATCCCGAGATCGAAGCCATCAAACACAATCTCAACGACTATCCTTCCAGAAGTTACGCAGCCAGCCGCGGAGAATACCTTAATTCGAAGATCCTTGCCGCTTACCTCGGATATGAATTCATAGACCCCTACTACTGCATACACTTCAACTCGGACGGGACGCTGGACACAAAGTCGACCCGTGAGGATCTTTCAGAGACCCTTGCTCCCCTTACGAATGCCGTAATAGCAGGCTTCTACGGTTCCGGCCCCGATGGCAACATTATCACCTTCACAAGAGGCGGTTCAGACATCACCGGAAGCCTCGTGGCACAGGCTGTGGGAGCGGAACTTTATGAGAACTGGACCGACGTATCCGGCCTTCTCGCAGGTGATCCGAGGATAATCGATGATCCCAGAGTCGTTGAATACATAAGCTACAGAGAACTCCGTACGCTTTCATATATGGGAGCCACCGTCCTTCATGCGGATGCCCTTCTTCCTGTAAATCAGGCAGGGATCCCGGTAAACATCAAGAACACCAACAGGCCTGAAGACCCGGGCACCATGATAGTCTCCGACCTTCCCAAGGAAAGAGAACTCCATACCATCACAGGCGTAGCCGGCAGGAAAGGCCTCTCGGTCATTCAGGTCGAAAAGATGATGGTATCAGACGGCGCGGGTTTCACAGCTATAATCCTTGACGTCTTCAAGCACTACGGAGTGCCCTTTGAACAGTGTCTCACAGGTATAGACACCGTTACGGTAATCATCCGCTCCGACTATTTCAAAGCCATGAAGTACGAACTTCTGAACGCCATTGAAGATCAGGTCCATCCCGACACTCTCATCGTCAAGGAGAACCTGGCAATGATCGCGGTGGTCGGAGAAGCAGACGCCGACTATCAGGGTTCAACCGTCTGCATCCTCGGAGCTATCTCAGCTGCGGGCATCGATCTTAACACGATAAACCAAGGCGCGGGAAGCCTCAACCTCATCATCGGAGTCGAGGAAAAGGACTACGAAAAAGCAGTCCGCGCGGTATATAACTCCATACTTTAAGGCAACACAAAAGCATGCGTTAAGAACGCATGCTTTTTTTATTTCCTATAGTCTTCCGGTCTTCTACCAGATAAAGTTTGACCTGAGCATCTCCCCGTTATCTATCAGAAGGTCCTCTCCTGTCATTGAGCGGTTCACAACTGTGAGAAAATACGCCAGATCGGCGATCTCTTCAGGGTCAGCCCACTTTCCGAGAAGGGTCTCAGCCTTGACAGCACTGTAAAGTTCCTCGTTTTCAAGGATATGAGCGTTGGATTCCGTTATCACTCCGCCGGGCGAGACGGAGTTTACCGTAACGCCTTTATGGGAAAGCTCAAGAGCTTTGTTCTTCATGTAGCCAACCATGCCGGCTTTGCTTGCTGCATACTGCGGAAATTCCGCTCCGTTTCTCGCAGAAGCGGAGGCAATGAAGAGAACCGACTTAAGTGCGGTGCTTTTTATGAAGTGTTCATTGAAATTTATGGTTCCCTTAAGGTTGACATCTATGGCATCCTTCTCCTCGAAGGTCCCGGCGTTGTTGATTACTATATCAGGTTCGGGAACTTCAGGGAATCCCTCTTCCCTTACGTCGCACAGATAATGTTCATAGGAAGGATCGTCTATGCTGCTTTTCTTTATATCGAAGCCGAAGACCCTGTGTCCCTCTTTTATGAATTTAAGGGCGATCGCACGCCCTATGCCGCTTGCTGTTCCGCTTATAACTATGTTCATGAGGTCACGCTTTCTGAAGTCTTGCGCCGACGATCCTGTCTTCCCTTATGCCCTTCGCGATCCTGTATCCCAGGGGTGAGAAGAACACCTCAAACAGGAGTTCAAGACAAGCTCCTGTCAGAGCGCAGGTCACGCACTGTGTAAGGGTCCATCCGAAGAATATTTTGCTCACCAGAAGAGCGAATACCAGATTGTCCGTGAACTGTGCAATAAAGGTGGAAACGTAGGATTTGAGTGCGAAAGTGCCGAAACCGTCTTTCTGTACCCTCTTTCCTATTCCATAGTTAAGGAAGTTGTTTACCAGTGCTGAAATGATGAATGCGATGGAACTTCCCAGAAGGATGAACCACGCTCCCCTGAAGGTATTGTCCAGAGCCGTATTTATCACAGCCTCGCTTCCATCCACGAAGCTTTCGCCCCACACTCCGGGAACGGATCCCGCTATGAAGAAGATGCAGGCCATCACCAGATTGATCAGAAGAGCGGCTATGGACATGCCTGTGGCAGCCCAGGGTCCGTAGCAGTGAGTCATTACATCCATGGAAAGGAAAGTTATCCATGAAAGTAAAATACCGCAATCCAGGGCCAGCCATTCAACGCCTGTATCGATGCTCTTGTTTGCGAGAAGATTCATACCCACTACTGAAATGATGAACATCGCAGCAATGAGAGGCGGAACGGACCTTAAAAGATCGCGGAAATCGTTGATAAATTTTTTCATATTAAGTTACTCCTTGTTTTTTAAGGGTGGTTTTCAAGAGACACCCGTGATATTACGCCGGACACGACGCAAAAGGTATAATAACACGAAGAGAAGCTTTTGGCAAGCAAAAAAGAGTCCGAAGGGACTCTTTTATTATCGCTGTTTATCTGATCTTTATAAAGTCAAGATCCTTTGCGGCGGGGATACCGTAAGCCGATTCAGCTGATGTGACAGCCTTGATGATAGCCTCGCTTACTACCTCCGCAGCAAGAGATCCTACCAGATCCTGATCCGCATGTACCTTTCCCACGGAGACCGCATAAATGCTGTCACCATCAGCGGTAGAATGTACCGGATTGATGGATCTGGCATAACCGTCGTGTGCCATACCGGCGATCTTGTTCAGCTGCGGTTTGGTGAACTCGGCATTTGTCGCCACCACACACAAGGTGGTGTTTTCCACGAATCTGTTCCTTACTCTTCTGGTGGACTTTCCCATAACTTCCAGCGTGCTTCTGAATCCTTTTCTGTCCTCTGTGAGGAGTCCTGCGATCTTTTCTCCGTTTCTGTGGTCAAACACGTCTCCGAGAGCGTTAAGCACGACTACGGCACCGATCTTGAGGTCTCCCTGCCGGATGGCATAGCTTCCGACTCCGGTCTTCATGCATGTTGTCATGCCTCCGACCTTACCTACAGTGGCTCCGCAGCCTGCACCGTAGTTTCCGTCCCTGTAGTTAGGATCGTCCAGGGCATGCCTTGCGGCTTCATATGCCATTTCCGGTGTGGGCCTTACAAAGGTATTCCCCACCGTCAGATCGAAGATGTCAGACTGAGCGATCAAAGGCACCTTTGTGACCTGAACGTCATACCCGAAGCCCCTTTCCTCGAGGAGCTGCATCACGCCGTTAGCCGCTCCGAGTCCGAATGCGCTTCCTCCGGCAAGGACGATGCCATGGAGCATCTGAATGGCAGTATTTGGATCCAGCAGAGTGCTCTCTCTGGATGCCGGGCCGCCGCCTCTGATGTCCAGACCTGCAGTCATACCCTTCTCACAGATGAATACGGTGCATCCCGTTCCGCCTTCTTTATCTTCAGCCTGACCTATCTTAAGATTCTCAATATCAGTGATTTTTATTTCTTTCATACATTTACCTGTCCTGTTTATTTTTTGCCTGCATATTCCAGGCACATCATTGTGATGTCATCGAACTGCTCTGCGTCCTTAACGAACTTATTCACGCTTTCCCTCATGCCTTCAATAAGCGGTCTTGGCTTTTCATCGAGGTACTCGTTAAGCGCGTCTGTCATTCTATCCATACCCAACATCTCTCCTGCGCTGTCGGTAGCTTCGGGAAGACCGTCAGTATATACGAAGATCTTGTCTCCGGGCTTCAGATCCAGTTCATATTCCTTATATGTCACATCATCCATACCGCCTATGAACAGACCGTGCTTAGTTTTTATGACCTCAAATCTTCCGTCTGCTCTTTTTACAGCCGGATACTCATGCCCGGCATTGACAGCGGTCAGATTTCCTGTTGATAATTCCAGGACGCCAAGCCATACGGTCACGAACATGTCCTGAGGATTGTTTTCGCATATTGCCCTGTTCGTAGCGGTAAGTATCTCAGCCGGGGATTTGCCCTGCATAGCGGAGCTCTTCAGTATGATCTTCGCGGCCATCATGAAAAGCGCCGCAGGCACGCCCTTGCCCGACACGTCTGCTATTACAAGGCACAGATGATCATCATCTATGAAGAAATAGTCGTAGAAGTCTCCCCCTACCTCTCTCGCAGGATCCACGTAGGCGTGCAGATAGAATTCCTTCCTTTCAGGGAAAGGCGGGAACAGATTAGGCATCATTGACAGCTGTATCCTTCTTGCCATATCAAGTTCGGACTCTATACGCTGTTTCTCTGATGTGATAGTCTCTATTTCATCGACGTAATTATCGATCTCCTCGGTAAGTTCTATGATGTCTTTTGTGAGTTCACCGATCTCATTTTTGGAGTTCACCCTGGAAAGATCCGCTTTTACTGCCAGGCCGTCCTTTGTTTCCCTGTATCTTCTGATATTTGCCTGTACTGTTTTAAGAGGTCTTAAAGCCAGGAAATATACCATCAGCATACAGATGACAGAAAGTCCAAGCTGTCCCAGAACAGCGGCTGCCGTATCGTTCCTTGTCTCGGACTTGATCTGCTCGTTGATCGACGTGAGGTCATATGTCAGACCCACCAGTATGGGAATCCCGCCGGCACGGTCCAGGAATGAATAGAAATCCAGGTAATTGCCTGCATCAGCCAGGTGGTTGCGGTTCTTTATCGCATTTTCCATGGCCTTCTGCTGGCTCTGGCCGACAGTGGAAGTTACGCCTAAAGTGTACACTTCTTCGTAGTCAGTCCCTCTGACAGCTCCGGGATATGCACCGCTCAGTACAAAGAACTGTTCATCATACGGCTCCTCAGTCATAACTACAAACAGATAGTCGACGTCATGCACGTTTTTTATCTGATCTATGCGGTCGGTCAGCCAGGAATATGCTATCTCCGCATAGAGTTTCCTGTCTTCCTCCGTCATTCCCAGGAGATCGTATTCTGAGACATACTTCAGATGAGTCTCAGGGTGACGTTCAGCAAAGGCCTTCACCTTTTCCACTGTTTTGGTGCCATTGTTATATGCTGCGTCATACTCAATATCAAGATCAGCACTATGGGAATACCAATACCTGAACAGCCACTTATATGCCTCATATTCCATGATAGCCAGCTTGGTCTCTTCAGCTACTTCGGCTGCGATGGTTTCCTTCTGATCCTTTACAGAGGTCTCAGTCTTGAAAAGCTGAGACGAATATGTGATCCATCCTGTAAGGATGAGACCTGCGAGAAAAAGTGCTGCCAGCTGTTTTAATATACTTGTAAATCTGATTTTTTCTGTCATGATATCCGTCACCGTGAACCTTATAATCTCTTATCCTTTTATCTCTTTCATAGTTTCATTTCCGACTGTCATTATTCCGTCATCAAGCACGCAGAAGATGACTTCAAGATCCGCTTCAGGATGAGCTCTGAAGAAATCCTTCACCGCAGTCAATGCCCTCTCCCAGGCTTGTTTAAGCGGATAACCGAATATGCCTGCAGATATCAAAGGAAAGCCTATGGAATGGCATCCGTTCTCAACTGCCAGCTCCATCGACCTGTAATACGCACCGTATAAAAGTTCCGGTTCCCTTCTGTTTCCGCCGTTCCAGACGGGACCTACCGCGTGAATAATATATTTTGCAGGAAGATCGAAACCGGGTGTTATCACGGCAGAACCCGTATCGCAGCGGCCTATCTTATTGCAGGCAACCTGAAGCCTGTCATGTCCCGCATCTCTGAAAACAGCCCCGCATACGCCTCCGCCTGCCCAGAGGCCCTCATTTGCAGCGTTGACTACTGCATCAGCTTTAAGCTTAGTTATTCCGGTTTTTTGTATTTTAACAGAGTTTTTCATAATACTTTGATATACATTTCATATACTGTTTTTTGCGATATTGATATATAATTATATCATACAGGGCAGATTAATTAAAAAATTTTTTTGA
>CACZGZ010000055.1 GCA_902780845.1 uncultured Eubacteriales bacterium | reverse complement strand
GCCCTTTCGGCTTGCTGCTGGTCGCTAAAGGGGTGGAACGAATGAAAGTCTGCTGTTTTTTCGACTATTGGGGGAAAAACTCATTGGCGCTGATGGCGACACATTATTCCATTGTGTTGGTGTTATTCCAGATACTCAATCAACATTTATATGGAGAAACCAAACTGACTGGTATCAGTTCACTGGTGTTCTTTGTTTTAGCCATGATGATAGAATATCCCATTGTGGAAGTGATTAACAAACGATTTCGATTCCTTTTAGGAAAATAATATGAATACGTTATTTAGGTTTATCATGGGGCTTTTCCAGCCCGCCAATTATAACCTCAGGAATTTCGCCATTTTTCTGTTGGTCTTGTTCAACATACAATATATACCATTAGAAACACGCGGTGGAGTAAGCATGGTGAAAGTGGGAGTGATGGCAATTTGTCCAATCTTCTTTTTCCTCAAGACTTCCGAGAAGTATCATGGCATCCGTATTCAGCTTCTCAGAAGCTTCTGCCAGAAGATGTCTTGCTGCAGTTTCATCCCTGTCGAAGATCTCACCGTCAAGGATAAGTCCTGCAAGTCTTGTCTCGGCTTCTGCCATTACAGCGTCATTTTCCTGAGAAGCCGCAGCCCCCCCTTCTTCGCTGTAAAGCATCTCGAGTATGTCCTCATAGACGGCACCTGCTCTTACCTCATCCCTGAGATAATTATTCTCACCCTTTTCAAGAGCTTCAGCGAACCTGAGCTTTTCAGCTGCGGTCATGTCTGACATGTCAACTCTGACGTCTACGACAGGTCCTGCCAGAGCAGTCGACCTGATCACGCTTAAAGCGTCCCTGTCAACGAATACCGCGTCCGAAAAAGGATCTATAACAAAGCCGGATATCTCATCATCTGAAAGGATGTTTCCGATGAGCTCCTCCAGATCCAGAACCGCAAGTTCTGTGTCAGGTCCCATTTCAGCATTGTTGATATCGGTGAACACTACGAGAAAGTCTGCTCCGTCCTCTCTTACCGACTGGAACACATCGCCTGAGGACGCGACAAAAAACCGGTCTCCCATATCGTAGGATTCCGCAAGAGCCGCAAGTACCGCAAAATACTTTTCCTCAGTGGAGTCATTAACAAACTCCGCAATAGCTATATTCAGTTCATCGCTGCCTGTATTTATCTTGTTGACCATCTTAAATCCCGAATATTATCTCCTGAATAGCAAATATGCGCCCCCACTTACGATGAAGGCGCATCTGATCTCTTTCTGAACTGAGCAGTGTATTATTCCTCGTCCATGATCTTATCGAACTCGGCAACTACCTTCTCAAACTCATCGTCGTCTTCGATATCAACGAGTTCAAACTCGTCGTCTCCGACTTCCTTATATCCATAGATATAAACGTCGTCTGAACCGTCGTCGGGAATGAGCGCGATATATTCCTTGCCTTCATAATCGAAGACTCCCATGATCTCGCATTCCACCTCGGCACCATCATCGAATTCCAGAGTGATGATATCAGCTTCTTCTTCGTTATACTTATCTTTTGCCATGTTTTATTCTCCTTAATAGTTCAAAAGAAAACCGTTGCCGGCTTTTAATATGGTATCAATATATCACACTTGCCTGTTTTTATCAAGACTAAAGAATCCCTGTATTTCCTCGGCATTTTTTTCTGTTATGCCGGGACATTCCATCAGCTGTTCCTTTGTCGCTTCCTTGATGTCCTTTATGGTCTGGAAATGATTGAGCAGCGCATTCCTCTTCTTCGGTCCGATACCCGGTATGTCGTCGAGGACAGAACCTATGGAGTTTCTGTTGTGGAGGCTTCTGTGGTAATCGATCGCGAACCTGTGGACTTCCTCCTGTATCGTTCCGCAGTACTTGAAGAGCAGAGGATAATCCTTCAGGAGGACTTCCTGCCCCTCTCCGTTAACGAGGGCTCTTGTCCTGTGGCTGTCGTCCTTTGCCATGCCCAGAACTGGTATATTGAGTTTCAGGGCTCTCAGGACCTTTTCGGCCGCAGTGACCTGTCCCCTTCCTCCATCCATGAGGATAAGATCCGGAAGTATGTTGAAGCTCTTATCGTTCTCAAGAGCTCTCCTGAATCTTCTCATCAGCATTTCCTGAAGGCTGCCGTAATCATCCGGACCCTCGACAGTCCGGATCTTGAATCTCCTGTAGTCCTTTCTGACTGGTTTGAGATCCCTGAAGACTACCATGGCGCCAACGGTATCCACACCGTTCGTATTGGATATATCGTATGATTCCACCCTGTATCCGGTCTTTTCGTAGCCAAGGATCCTTGAAAGCGCGGTCCTGAGTTCCTGCTCCCTCTCCATCTGGGTCTGCACCTTTATCTCAATGTTTCCGGCTATCTCAGTTACGTCTCTCTTCGCAAGCTCAAGGAGTTGGTGTTTGCTTCCTCTCTCAGGCGTATGGATCCTGGATCCGATCATCTCCCCTATCATTTCAGCGTCCCTGATGGGCCTGGGGATCAGTATCTCCTTCGGAGGAGCAGCCAGCTGTGAATAATACTGCTTGATGAACTCGCTCATGACCTTGTCATACTCGTCCGGTCCCTCATCTTCCCTGCTGTCAACTTCCCAGTTTTCAGCGTTGGACATGAAAAAGGTCTCTCTTCCGGAGAGCTTGCCGTCCCTTACGGGGAAAAGCACCACGGCGGAGTTTTTGCCGGATCCTACTGTAAACAGCATGTCCAGATCCTTGCCGTTCACCATCGTGACCCTCTGAACGTTTCTCAGCGCTTTCAGCGCCTCTATCTGATCTCTCAGAACGGCCGCCTCTTCAAACTCAAGGTTTTCAGAAGCTGCCTTCATCTTCTCCTTAAGCTCGTTCTCCAGGCTCCTGTCCTTCCCGCTTATGAGTTCAGTGAGTCTTTCCACGTCCTTCATGTATTCCTCATGATCCACCAGTCCGGTACAGATACCTCTGCACTCATTTATATGGAAGTTGAGACACGGCTTGAATCCCTCCGGGAACGACGCTGTAGAACACCTCTTGAGCTTGAACAGTTTATTGAGAAGCTCTATGGACCGGTTGACTGCTGATGCATCGGAGTACGGGCCGAAATATCTGGCTCCGTCCTTCTTTATCATCCTGGTCTTCATAAGCCTCGGATATTCTTCGTTCAGAGTAAGCTTTATATACGGATATGTCTTGTCATCTCTCAGAAGCACGTTATACTTGGGCTCGTATTTCTTTATGAGATTGCACTCCAGTATAAGCGCCTCCATCTCCGTCTTGCAGTTTATATACTCGAACTCCGCTATGTTCTTTACCATGGATCTTACCTTGGACGAATGTGACGCGGAATTGACGAAATAACTGGAGACCCTGCGTTTGAGGTTGACAGCCTTTCCGACGTAGATGACATTTCCGAGTTTATCTTTATGCATATAAACTCCCGGGGTCTCCGGGAGTTTTTTGAGATTTTCCTTTATGTCGAACATTTTTTAACGATAAGGCCAGTCTCTTTCTCTGGCACTCTTTTCCTGTTCTAATTGTTTGAGCGCTATCTCCTTGATCCTTGCCTCTCTGATAGCTCTGGACCTGGCCTTGTTCTTTCTGATTACGATGCTGAGCGCTGTAAAGGCAATGATTATTACGGCGAGTACGATCATGATGATCAGAGCGACCGAATTGGGAATGCCTATCCTTGAGAATATCCAGCCTTCCTTCACTTCAGAAGTGGCTACTATATCCACCGAAGAAACCGGTACGTCCGCCAGATATATCACAGCTTTTCCGATCACGTCACCTTTTTTAATCGGCGCCGTTATCTCTTCAGAGAACTCAGGCTCGACCAGGATGAGCGAGGCTGAAGCTCCCTCGAGGAGATTGACATAACCGTCGCTTCCGGCTTCGCCTGAAACCTTGCTTACGGCTCCGTTTTTCACCTTGGCCTTCTTTTCAAAGGGAGTGCCCTTTTCTATAGCCTTGTAGGGCTGTACCATGGTGGCAGTAGCGGCAGCCATTCTTGAGGTATCTCCGTACTCTTTTACAGGTTCGTCATCGAGAACTGCCGAGTAGACCTGAAGCTCATTTACCTTGATCAGAGTGAATCCCACGGTTCTCCTGGCTGCGGTCTCGCATACCATTCCCGCTAAAGCGGAACCGTATGCTTTTACCTCTACGTCTGCTCCTGCGGCATTCTTAGCCGTACCTCCTGCCAGGAAGAGATTGCTTGCGGTAAGCGTTCTCGCTTCGTTGGCGTTTGTAGCGGGCAGTTGATATGATCCCGCTGTCAGCGCATCTCTTACGAGTTCATTATCCATCGCAGCCTCTGCTATGAGACAGATATCCTTGGCAGTGGAAAGATTGCCTGCATTCAGGTGACCGGTCGCGTTATGGAACTCCGACTTGGTGCACCCTATTTCAATGGCCTTTTCATTCATGAGCTGAACGAAATCCTCTTCACTTTCAGAAGTGAGCAAAGCAAGCATTCTGGCAGCGGTGGTGTCACATCCCATGATGGCAAGGTGCACAAGCGCATCTACTGTAGTTACCTCGCCGTCCTTCAGCCAGGAAGCGCCTTCAGCTTCGTTGATCGCCTTGCCCGAAACCGTTACTTCCTCTTCGTGATCGAGGTTCTCGGAAGCGATAAGACACGTAAGCATCATAGTAAGTCCGTCGGGGTCAAGCTGTGCATCTCCGTTATAGTCCCAGGCAAAGCTGTTTGACTCATCGATATAAGCTGCCGCCCCGTTGGCGGAAATATCCACTCCGTTTCTGGTCTCAGCGAAAACGTAGGCCATAGGGCCGATGCAGTACATCAGCACTATGGCAGCTACGACGATAACAACAAAAATGACACGGATAGGTTTTTTAATTTTACTATCTGTTTTTTTCATACTATTTCAGGTTAAAACTTGTGCAGTCTTATTTGTTTTCAGCCTCAAACTTCTTCATGAACTCGATGAGAGCGTCTACACCCTCTTCAGGCATTGCGTTGTAGATGGATGCACGCATTCCGCCTACTGAACGGTGTCCTGCAAGGTTGATGAGTCCTTCTTCTCTTGCTTCAGCGATGAACTTCTTATCGAGGTCCGCATCTCCTGTTACGAATGTTATGTTCATGAGTGAACGGTCTTCCTTGGCTACGGTTCCCTTGAACATTTCAGAAGCGTCGATAGCAGCATAGAGCTTAGCTGCCTTCTTCTCGTTCCTCTCCTGCATTACCTTGACGCCGCCGATCTTCTTCAGATACTTGAATACTTCGCCTGCAACGTAGATGGTCCAGCAAGGAGGAGTGTTGTACATTGATCCCTTGTCAGCGTGGATCTTGTAGTTAAGATATGTGGGAACTTCCTTAGGTGCCTTGCCGATCAGGTCTTCTCTGATGATAACGATGGACATACCTGCGGGTGCCACGTTCTTCTGAGCGCCTCCCCAAAGGATACCGAACTTGGTAACGTCGATCTCTTCTGATAAGAATCCGGAGCTCCAGTCAGCAACCAGAGGAACATCTCCTGTGTCGGGGATGTAGTTGAACTTGGTTCCGTAAATGGTGTTGTTCAGGCAGATATATGCATAGTCAGCGTCTGCTCTGAAATCTTCCTTCTTTACCTTGGGTACCCAGGAATATGTGTCTTCTGCTGAAGATGCGATAGCCTTGGCATCGCCGAACTTCTGAGCTTCTTCGAATGCTTTCTTAGCCCACTGTCCTGTGATGATGTAGTCAGCCTTCTTGGTGCCTACCATAAGGTTAAGGGGTACCATAGCGAACTGAAGTGTTCCGCCTCCCTGAAGGAAGAGTACTTTATAGTTATCAGGAATGTTCATGAGTTCTCTGAGATCGGCTTCAGCTTCGTCGATGATCTTCTGATACTCCTTGGAACGATGGCTCATTTCCATAACGGACTGTCCTGTTCCTTTATAGTTGAGAAGGTCTTCCTTAACCTGTTCAAGCACTTCCAAAGGGAGAATGGACGGACCTGCAGAAAAGTTATAAACTCTGTCATACTTCTGTTTAACCATTTTTGATTCCTTCTTTCTTTAATTCAATGATAAAATTGAGCGCAACAAAATATTGACATATTTTTTGCCCAAAAGTATTTTAACACTTTTAGATTCTTTAGTAAAGTGTTATACTTAAAGCGTAATTTGAATTTTCTGTGAATGATCGGAGGAAAACATCATGTACAAAATTGCAAAACTTAACAAAATATCACCTGTCGGCATGGCTCGTCTTACAGATGAGTATGAGATCACCGAAAACGTTGAAGAAGCAAACGGTATCCTGGTAAGATCTGCTGACATGCTTTCCATGGAATTCTCCAAGGAACTCAAGGCAATCGCCCGTGCCGGTGCAGGTGTAAACAATATTCCCCTTGAAAGATGCGCAAACGAAGGCATCGTAGTATTCAACACACCCGGTGCCAACGCAAATGCCGTTAAGGAACTTGTGATCTGCGGAATGCTCATGGCTATGAGAAACGTTCCCGCAGGTTATGAATGGGCCAAGACACTCGCTCCTACAGAGGAAATGGATGTTGCAAAGCAGGTTGAAAAAGGCAAGTCCAAGTTCGCAGGCCACGAGATCTTCGGTAAGACCCTCGGTGTTGTAGGACTCGGTGCTATCGGAAGAAAGGTTGCAGAATCCTGCTCCGCTCTCGGAATGGACATCGTAGGATACGATCCTTTCGTTACAGAATGCGAAGGAGTCAAGGTTTACACAGACCTTAAGGAAATGCTTGCAGAAGCTGATATCGTAACCCTTCACCTTCCTGCAAACGATTCTACCAAGAAGATGATCAACGCTGACGTTATCTCTGCTATGAAGGACGGAGTTCTTCTCCTCAACTTCTCAAGAGATAAGCTCGTAAACGAGGACGACCTTCTCGCTGCTCTTGAATCCGGCAAGGTATCCCAGTATGTATGCGACTTCCCCAACGACCACATGGTCGGCAAACAGGGCGTCATCCTCACTCCTCACCTCGGAGCTTCCTCAGAAGAAGCTGAAGACAACTGCGCAGAGATGGCAGTCAAGGAGATCAGGGATTACTTCGAAGACGGAAACGTCATCAATTCCGTCAACTTCCCTAAACTCGACATGGGACAGCGTACAGCATGCCGTGTTGCCATCATGGTAAAGGATATGGAGAACCCCGTTGCTGAAGTAATGGATCTTCTTTCAGAAGCAAGCGCACCTGTGACCAAGTGCATGGCATCCCAGTCCAAGTTCGGCCCCGCTTACGTACTTGCTGAACTCAGCGAACCCAAGGACGTAGTTCTCAACAGCCCTAAGGTCATGAGCGTAAGAGTTCTCAAATAGTCTTTCAAGAGGTTTTTAGATGATCAAAAGCATGACAGGCTTCGGAAGAAGCGAATATTCAGACGGTAAGAGAAACATAATCTGCGAGATCCGTTCAGTCAATCACAGATACTCCGACATCACTGTTAAAATGCCCAGAAGGTACTCTTTTGCGGAAGACAGGATCAAACAGACGGTCAAGGAGAAACTCGTAAGAGGAAAAGTCGACGTCTCCATTAACGTTGAGAACGTCACGGAATCCGATGTTGTCATCAAGCTCAACCAGCTTGCTGCCGAGCAGTATTTCGACAATCTCAGCGAGCTTAAGGAACAGTTCGGACTCACCGGTGACATAGACCTCAGCCTCATGGCAAGCATGCCGGACGTACTGAAGGCTGTCCCCGATGTTGAAGACGAAGAAGAGATAACCAAGGCTATACTCATTCCCGTTGCAGAAGCGTCCGCCAATCTTGAAAAGATGCGCGCAGTCGAAGGACAGCGCCTGGCAGACGACCTTATCTCCAAGGGAGAAACGATCAAAGGTATCCTGGATAAGATCGAGGTCCGCTCCCCTCTCGTAGTCAAGGACTACATGGAGAAGCTCAGAGCCAGGATCACCGAACTTCTGGACGGCGCTGTCGAGATCCCCGAAGAAAGGATCCTCACAGAGGCTGCGATCTTCGCTGATAAATGTGCTATCGACGAAGAGATAACAAGACTGAACTCACATCTCGTTCAGCTTAAGACCATACTTACCGGTTCCGAATCAACTGTCGGCAAAAAACTTGACTTCCTGGTCCAGGAAATGAACCGCGAAGCCAACACCATCGGCTCCAAGGCTAACGATCTGGAGATCACAAACAATATGCTGAACATAAAGGCAGAGATCGAAAAGATCAGAGAACAGGTACAGAACATCGAATAAGCAATAACGAAAAGACTGCAGTAAGCTGCAGTCTTTTTTTATTTGTTTCGTTTTTTCCTGTTCTTCTCTACCCTCTTTTCGTGGGCTTCTTTGTTGATGCGCTTTCTGGTCTTGGCCTTCATAACTGAAAACCCAAATCTGCCTAAAGGCTTACGGCGTATACCATAATAATGACCGTGGATATATGCGAGAAGGCCTGCTCCCACCACGTCGAAGTGTCCGTCTTCGTCGATTATCCTGTCGTCAACGTGGACCTTCACGATCTCAGCCATGAACATGTCGTGGGAACCGAGTTCCTTTACCTCTGTAACCTTGCACTCGAGGTTTACGGGAGACTCCGCGATCATAGGACATTTAACGACGGAAGCCTCTTCTTTGGTCAGGTTCATCTCTTTCCACTTGTCGAAGTCCCTTCCCGACTTCACCCCGCACCAGTCCGTGGCCTTAAGGAGGTCCTCAGTGGTGAGGTTGATGACGAACTCACCTGTCCTCATGATTATATCGTGGGAATGGCGTTCCTTTCTTATTGACACATAGGTCATAGGCGGACGTGAATTGATGATCCCGGTCCAGGCCGCTGTCATAATATTCGCCTCATCCCCTTCTCCAAGGCTGACCATTACAGCGGGAAGCGGTGAAAGCATTTCTGATCCTTTGAATTCCTGTTTCATATCTTGTTTCCTTCTTTGGGATTGGTATATACAGTTCTGTTGTTGGTGAAGATCACCATTCCGGGCTTGGCTCCCTGAGGCTTCTTCACATATCTGATGGGCACGTAATCCACCGGGACGTTCTCAGAGTCAGACGCCTTTGAGTGGAAGGCGGCGATTCCTGCCGCTTCAAAAATATCCTCTTCAGACACCTGCTCTCCCCCTGTCTGGATCAGTACGTGTGAGCCCGGAATATCCTTGGTGTGAAGCCACAGATCGCCCTTGTTTGAAAGTTTGAACGTGAGATAGTCGTTCTCCTTGTTGTTCCTTCCAACAAGACAGGTCATGCCGCCTGAGAGCCTGTATTTCATGGGCTGCGGACGGCTCTTCTTCTCCTTGAAGCCGCTCTTCTTTCTGGGCCTTAAATATCCGGTCTCCGTAAGTTCCTGGCGGATGGCCTCCGCCTCTTCAACGCTCTCCGTCTTATCGATAAAGCCGATGACGGATTCCAGGTAAGCGATCTCCTCGTCGTTCTCCTGGATCTGTATCTTCTTTTCCTTTATGGCAGTCTTGGCTTTGCCGTATTTTTTATAATAGTGCTGAGCGTTGGCCGATGGTGATTTTCTCACGTCGAGGGGGATGTGCACGGTGGATCCGTCATAATAGCTTATCACATCGACGGACTTCATACCCTGCTTCACCATGTGGATATTTGCCGTGAGAAGCTCGCCGTAGAGTCTCAGCTCATCAGAATTCTCTGCTTCAAGAAGGTCTTCGTTAAGGCGCTTCTTCTTAAGGTATTTTTTGCTCAGTATGTCGTTCACGGCTCTCATGAGATCCGCAGATTTCTGCTTAGCCTGGTTGGATGTCACCTTGAGACTGTAATACGCTTCAAGGCATTCCGAAAGAGTATCGAACTCCCTTACCTCGCAGGTATCCTCATAATCTCCCAATGGCCTGAAATAGTACTCTCTGGGAGTTCCTTCAGGATCGAGATACATCCTGGGAGATATCCTTCCCTCTTCAATGTCCTCGAGGCAGCTTTCTATGAATTCCGCCCTGTCGGCATGTGACGCTGCTTCCGCCGCAAAAGACGGAGCTATGCCGGATATCAGTCCCATGAGCATCTTTCCGTCATTAGCGGAATTTATCTCATCCTCATGTCCCGAAAGCTCATCAAAGGGTATCTTGTCCTGCTCGGGAGGATACTGATAGATGAGACCGGGAAGAGTCTGTCTGACACGGTTCACATCGAAGCCGACCCTTTTGATGGAGTCCAGGATCTTACCCGTTTCCATGTCAGTGAGCACTATATTCGAGTGCTTTCCCATTATCTCGATGATCAGTTTTTTGTTCACGGT
>CACZGZ010000054.1 GCA_902780845.1 uncultured Eubacteriales bacterium | reverse complement strand
GATGCTTTTTAGCAACTGTTATCTCGTTCAGCGTCTGCTTGGTGAAGGACATGCAAGGAGCCTGATAAACCCCCTCGTTCATTGTATTTGGTTTGGCCTTCTTGGCAAATACCACCGGACAGAAGCCGAAATATCTGGCTGCAGAAACAGCGATGGCTATACCGCTGGCCTCCACCGTCAGTATCTTGTCCACCTTGACGCCCGCAAAGCGTCTGGCGAACTCTTCGCCTATCTCATCCATGAAGGACGTATCGATCCTGTGATTTATGAATCCGTCCACATTGATCCTGTCGGAACCGAGAGCCACGCCCTCCTCCAATATCCTTTTCTTAAGCTTATCCATACCTTTCCTCTCCTTGTGCACAGACTAGACTAAAAATAATATATTTGGCCATATTAGTCTAAAAATAACTGCAAAAAACTCAATTTCCTGACCTGAACTAGACTAAAATCTGTATTTTTTGATCTATTAGTCTAATTTTGCCGGTCAATAACACGTAAACGGCAAAAAAGTCAGACTAATAGAGAGGAAAAATGCTCTGTTAGTCTAGTCATGTCATTCTTTTACTCTTCCGTGGGTTCCTCACATGTCTTCATGGCTTCAAGGGTCTCGCTCAGGAGATAGTCAAGTTCCCAGCCCAGCATCTCTGCACCCTGCCTGATGACTTCCCTGTCACAGCCGGCTGCGAAGTGCTTGTCCTTGAACTTCTTCTTAAGGGACTTGAGTTCCATATCCTGTACAGATCTGGAAGGTCTCATGAGAGCCGCAGCCCCGATGAGTCCTGTAAGTTCATCGCAGGCGAAGAGCACCTTCTCCATCTCTCTTTCGGGTTTCACGTCTACGCAGAGTCCGTATCCATGTGATACGATGGCGTGGATCATGTCCTCATCCACTCCCCCTTCTCTCAGGAGTTCAGGAGCCTTGATGCAGTGTTCCTCAGGCCACATCTCGAAGTCGATGTCGTGAAGGAGTCCGACGATTCCCCAGTATTCTTCTTCATCGCCGTATCCCAGCTTGTTTGCAAAATACCTCATTGCGCCTTCCACCATTCTTCCGTGGTGAAGGTGAAATTCGTCCTTGTTATACTTCTTCAGTAATTCATATGCTTCGTCTCTTGTGATCATGATCTTGCCTTTCTTTTATATAATTATCAAAAGCCAAATATCCTCACACTCATGGAGCGTAAGGATCATTGGCAGATTATTATCTTTAAATACACTTTCTTGGAAAGGAGTCTTATTCAGTAACAGCTGTTTCCGGAGCCTTCTTTTCAGGCAGGTTGGAGATGACCACAGCTGCGAACATGATGACACAGCCCAGGATCTCTCTCATGGTCATGGTCTCGTGAAGCAGTATCGCTCCTGCCAGTACTCCGAATACTGATTCCAGACAGAGGATCAGAGCGGCGATGGTGGGATCTGCTTCTCTCTGTCCCAGCACCTGGAAAGTGTAACCAATACCGCAGCTGATTACGCCTGCATAGAGGATGGGGAACCATGCGGTCATTATGTTCGATACGCTTACGGGTCCCTCGAAGATGAACATGCAGATCATTCCCAGCAGACCTGCAAAAAGGAACTGTATGCAGGAGAGCTTAAGTCCGTCCACCCTGTCGATGAAGTTGTCCACTGATACCATCTGAGCTGCGAAAGCAACAGCGCAAAGGATTACCAGCGTATCGCCGATCTGAATGCTGAAGGATGCATCCGTCATGCAGAGCAGATACAGACCGATTATATCAAGACCTACGCAAAGCCATACCAGCGGGCGGGTCTTTTTCTTATGTACTATCAGTGAAAGGATAGGGCAGAATACCACGTACAGCGTGGTTATGAAAGCCGCCTTACCGGCTGTGGTGTATGCCAGTCCGAACTGCTGAAGTGATGCAGCTACGAAAAGGAACGCTCCGCAGACCAGTCCACCGATTATCTCCGTCCTGCTGAACACAGGCTGTGTCTTATCCTTACGGCCTTTAAACACGAATGGAAGCAATACCAGGCCTCCAATAAAGGTACGGATGCCGTTAAACGTAAACGAACCGATTTCTCCGCCGGACTTCTGAGCAACAAATGCAGTACCCCAGATGATGGCTGTGATCAGAAGCAGCATGTTTGCTTTCATCTTTTTTGACATAAGTCTATCTCCTATTACTTTGATTTGCTATAACTTGTATCCGGACTGTTCCAGTGGGTATTTATATTTCCCTCAGGCTTCCTTCCAGAAGAAGCACCCTCACCGAAAGCGCCAGGCTTTCTCTGAAGTTCTCTTCATCGAGAGTCTCTCCCAGAAGTTCGTGGATCCTGCGGATCCTGTACCTCACGGTATTTTTATGGCAGAACAGCTTTTCTGCCGTTTCGTTCAGATCGAAGCCCGACGTTACGTATTCCCTGGCTGTCAGAAGCAGGTTTCTTACGTCTTCGTCACCGGATGACAGAAGGGGCTTCATAAATTCTTTTGCGCTTTCTGCAAGCTTCCCGGAACTCATCTGCGCAGCCAGAAGCCTGTACACTCCGGCGTTCCGGAATTTCTGAGACCTGCAGCCTCTAATACGTCCGATCTGCAGCGCCCAGAACGCTTCTCTCACGGCTGTTTTAAAGGCATCTCTTGCCACGACGCTGCTGAATCCGGTCACCGCATCTTCCAGAGGAAGCCCTGCCGCTGTCGCCGCATCCTTCAGCAGCACATTCATGTCGCCACCCGCTGTATCGTTCCTTGTCATGAACACCAGTCCGCCTTGTCTGAATCTCACGAAGGTCACTCTGTCCGAGTACCGTGGATCCAGGCTGAGCCTCCTGGTAAATCTAACCATATGATCCCTGTCAAAGGTCTGCATGGTTTCCTTTGTATCTTCAAAACCTTCGAAGCAAACCGCCTGCAGGTACTCTCCTTTCTTCGGGAGCACCATGCGCGCGAGCCTCGCACATTCATTCTCCGTTATGACGTCCTTCAGGACCTTTTCAAAAGCTTCTTCCACTTCCTTTTCGGTCATGTCCAGACCGGCCTCTTTTTTGACTGCCAGCACTATGTCTTCGAAGAAAGCGTCGTCAGTTATCTCATATATCGGAAAATCATTGGTTTCTGCATAAGCCAGCACCTCAGCCGGGAGTTCTTTGAAGAAGATGGGTTTGTAGCACATACATGCTACTCCCATTTCGTCCAGCTGCTTCACAGCCGGAAGTATCACGGAAGCATCATATCTTGCGAACAGGAGACTGGTTAGGCCGATGCTGTTGCCGTAGAACATCTCTTCTCTTGTGAATTCTATACCGTCGGCGAATTCAAAGTCGATGATCTCGGTGGCGTTGACTTCCTTGTCCAGGCCTCCTTCGCCTGTTATGAGCCTGAAGCCCGACATCTCGGGCAGCTTCATGACGTCTCTCAGTTTCAACTCTCGCTCCTATACTAAGACCTTGAAGCATTCTCCTTCTTGATTTCTCTGTAAAGTCTTATCGCTTCCGGCCAGGTCTTGTGACCGAAGGGTTTGCAGGATCTTATCTGGTTTGATCCCTCAGAAGTTTTATCGCTGCCGATATTGAATACTCTTTTTTTTGCATTATTGATATAAGCCGTTTCAAAGTTATTTCTGTTATACATTTCAGTACCTCCTTCTAAAGACTTTTGTTTTCATTTGGTACTTTAAGTATAAAACAGTATCTGCTCTGATTCATTATCACGGCTTATAATAATTATAGCATTCGGTTGTACGTTTGTACAATAAAAAGCTGATATGCGCTAATATTTATGATTAATTTCGAGCTATATTTGTGATTTTCTCCAACTGTCGCCCTTTGCAGACTCACAGGTCATGATGTCATAGGATACGGGTTCTCCCTTCTCGAAGTTAACTACGTAACCCAGGCCCGTAAGGGGCACCCAGTCCCAGAAGACCGGCCTGTCATCCGGGAACCAGTTCATCATAGTGCCGGCAATGCTGCCTCCGTGGCATACCATGACGGATACGGCATCCTTACCGCTGTGTCTGTGAGCCAGTTCCTGCATCCTGTGATAACCTATTAACTCCTTGTTTCCCCTCTTTATTCTCTCGGTATATTCGTTCATGCACTCACCGCCGGGGAAGGTGAAGTTTCCGGAAGCGTCCTCAAGCCATTCTTTGCCCCCTTCCTTCTCAGCGAGCTGATTGAAGGTATGGCATTCCCATTCTCCGAAGTTTATCTCCCTCATGTCGGGGATCTCCGTGTAGGGAACGTCCCCGAAGAGCGCGTGAAGGGTCTCCGTGGTCCTCACGAGCCCCGTTGTATAGAACTTGGCGTCGTCGGGTATCTCAGGATATGCCCCTTCCGCCTTGAACTTTGCCAGCTGTTCGTAGCCTTCCTTTACTATCGGAAGGTCTTCCCATCCGTAAAACCATCTGTTCAGGATCCCCTGAGTGATACCGTGCCTTACTAAAACTATATATGACTTCATACTATTTGATTCTCTTTCCTATTCCTGCGAATACCCTGACCACTGCCAGAGCTTCCTGGGCCAGATACATGGAAGTGCGTCCGACAGCTTCCCTGTATGCCCTGTCCTCAGCGTCCATCGGAACCAGTCCGCAGGATATATCGTTTACTATTATTACAGATCTTACCCATCTGCTCTTTCTCGCTGCCAGATATTTCAGCGGATCGCGCCCGTTATCCAGGCAAGCCTTCACCAGGTTCTCCACGTTGTTTATGATCGGAGCCCCCTCAGGCATCTCTACCTTGTCCACAGAACAGGTATATATATCTTTTCTCGAAAGATTGAATTTTTCAAGAGCGTAATCTACTTTTCCCTGATACGCTCCGCCTGTGATCAGTACCATCTCGTCTCCTTATAAAGTAATAATCAGGCTCATCATTCCCAGAAGTTCGCCCCAAAGTATGCCGTATCCGGCCACGTCTCCATTCATCCCCTGAAGTTCTTTTCTCGCTATGAAGATCGAAGCCAGCGTTCCGATCCCACAGGCCAAAACCGTTATCAGTACTCTCATCCTGTCACCTCCGGAAAAGGCAAAGGCTAAAGCAACCCACAGTATCAGCTGAATTATCAGGAAACCGCGTGCCTTGTCATCCTTTTGCATCTCGATGTACTGGCTGGTCTCCATGGGCTCCAGGCTCATCATCATGAGAGCGCTCAGCCCCCTGGGCACCGTCATTATCATCACGAGCGCTGCCGGATAGATCAGCCCCTCAGCGTAAGCCGAAGTCATGAATCCGAACTCCATCATGACCAGGAAGATCATGGCCACTATCGCAAAGGTGCCGCAGCGGCTGTCCTTCAGTATGGCTCTTTTCTTTTCAAGGGACGCCCTCGACATCAGCGCGTCGTTAACGTCCATATATCCGTCCACATGTATGAAACCGGAGATGATGAAGGGAAGCCATGTTATCAGCGCTCCCGCCGCAAAATACGGCAGCTGGAGTTTCGATATGAGCAGGCTTAAAAGCGTCCAGATGATGCCCATTATGGCGCTCACCGTGGGAAGCCACGCCAGCATGTACGGTCTCGCCTCTTCATCCCATTTTTTCGGTCCGGGGATATAGCAGAAGAATCCCCAGCTCATGCAGAAACCTATAAGCAGTTTTCTCATTCTTTATCCACCTTGATCCCCCAGTCTTCCTGGATGGCTCTGTCATCCTTATAGTCGATGGGGATCCCGTTGATCATCTCGACCACCCTGTCGCAAGCCTTCGCCAGGGCTCTGTCGATTATGGCAAGTCCCCGGATGTAGCCATCCGTTATCTCGTCGTATTCCACGCCGTCAGCGTATATGAAATCCGATACGAAGATCAGTCCGTCCATGTCCTTGCACAGTGCCTTCAGACTTTCGGAGATCCTGATCGATGCCTCTCCGTCCACGGTCCCGTCGGCCTTGAACATCTCGTTTGAAAGAAGGGCCGTCACGGAGTCTATCAGAAAGACTCCATCTCCGCGGTTCCTGATCTCCACGTCTATGTCCCTGCCGCACTCGATGGTCTTGAAGCCCAGGCCTCTCCTGTCATCCCTGTGACGTTCTATCCTGGCTCTGTCCTCGCCGTCATGCGGCACCATGGTCGCAACGTAATACAGCGGGCAGTTCTTCTCTTTTGCCATGTTCACAGCGAGGCGCTGCGCAAAGGATGATTTTCCGTTTTTTGCTCCGCCTGAAATGAATACGTTCATCAGAAGAAGTTCCCTTCCTTTCTCTGATCAAGATAATCAGCGTCGATGGCGCCCTCAGCATAGGTAGCCATGCCGTTCATGGTGGCGCAGGCAGTCTCCAGTATCTTGAAGGTTATGGGGCAGCCTGAACCCTCTCCCAGTCTCATGCCCAGGTCGAAGATGGGCTTTACTCCCAGCTCTTCCATGGCGAGCACGTAACCGGGCTCCTTTGACTTGTGGGACGCGAACATGTAGTTCACGCTCTTCGGTTCTATCTTAGCCGCTGCAAGCGCTGCCACCGCAGAGATATATCCGTCGATCACCACCGGAAGCTTATATCTGGCAGCTCCAAGATACGCGCCTGTCATGGCCGCGATATCGAAGCCTCCCACTTCCCTTATGATCTCCATGGGGTCTTTTCCCCTGACGCGGTCAGCTGCTTCATCGACTATCCTGTGCTTCTTTTCGAGGCCTTCATCCGTGAGTCCGCCGCCACGGCCTACTACGTCATCTGCAGTCTTTCCGGTGAGGGCGGCAAGCACGCAGGCTGAAGTCGTGGTGTTTCCTATACCCATCTCGCCTACGCCGAAGACGTTGTATCCCAGCTTCTTAAAGGTCTCCGCAGCCTCGACTCCGGTGAGCAGTGCCTTGGTGAACTGCTCTTCGGTCATAGCGGGGCCTTTGTAGAGGTTCGCTGTTCCTCTTGCCAGCCTGCGGTTCACGATCTTTTTCGTAAGATAATTCCTGCACTCAGTACCGTCGCAGCCGTCACAGCCCTGCTCGGTCATACTGTCAGTAAGCAGTTCTTCCGGAAGGTCCATCCTGACTCCCATGTCGCATACCAGAAGGTCGATCCCCCAGTATTTTGCCATGGAACTCACGCCGGTGAGACCTCTGGTGAAGTTTATGGTCTGGGAGAAGGTAACTGACTGAGGAGCGGAGGCTACGCCCTCTTCAACCACGCCGTTATCGGCGCTGAAGATGGCTACGGCCTGCTTCTTCATGTCATTCTTTACCATGCCGGTGATCCCGGCAAGTCTTACCGTCATCGCCTCCAGATCTCCGAGAGCCCCTGTCGGCTTCGCCAGCACTTCCTGTCTGGCTTCGGCTTCCTTTATGGCGCCCTGATCCAGATCTCCCATTTCCTTTATGTCGTCTAATAGTTCAAGTATCCTCTTATCCATTTATGTAGCCTTTCCGCGCTTTAAAACTGCTATATCTCCCCGATACCGGTATATCCGTCCAGGAAGGCCGCCATTATCTGAAGTATGGTCTCGCACTTTCCCTCGGTGACCTCCACATTGAGAGGCATGATGGGATCGTGGAGCGACTTTCTCAAAAGGCACCAGCCCTTGACTTCGGGAAGATCGAAGTTGATCCTTATACCCTCGTAATTGGGCTCAACCAGGCTTAAGCCCTTGTCCTTCTTGGCTTCGACCCAGACCTTGAGTCCTGCCAGCACCTGGTCTCCGTATACTGAGAAATCGCTTGCATCGATGGGAAGTCTCACCTCGATGGCCTCCTTCGGCTCTTCGAGGCTTGAGATCATATCGCCTATATCCGCTCCCTTCTTATGGAGCTGAGCTTCCTTGATGACGATCTTGGTCGCAAGGTATGCTCCGTCATCCAGGAAGTAGTTCTCTTTATATGCAGCGTGTCCCGAGGTCTCGATGGCAAGCTGCGAATCTATTCCCTCATTATTCAGTTCAACGGATTTGTTTATTACGTTTCTGTAGCCCCTCTTGAATCTCAGGTGCTTCAGTCCCAGGCACTGCTCCAGATATACTGTGAGCTGGTCCGACGTGATGGAGTCTGTGACCACCGTGGTACCGGGATGCTCCACTGCGATAAGCGCAGCTGCCAGAGCGACGATCCCGTTTCTGGAGATCTCCTTTCCGTTCCTGTCGACTGCAGCCGATCTGTCCACGTCTGTGTCGAAGATCAGTCCGAGATCGGCATCGTTTTCGATAACAGCCTTCGAGATGGAAGCCATGGCCGCCTTGTTCTCAGGGTTCGGCTGATGGTTGGGGAAATTACCGTCGGGCTCCAGGAACTGCGATCCTGTTATGTCCGCTCCCAGGGGCTCCAGTATCTGCTTTGCGTAGAAGCCGCCTGCGCCGTTTCCCGCGTCCACAACTATCTTCAGCCCCTTTAGGGGATGAAGGTGATCCTCTTCATCGGCGACTTCCATGATTATTTTATTCCTCAAATATGCGCTGTAGTCTCCGATGAGGTCAGTCTCATCGACGGAACCGGGCCTTCCCGAAGGAGGGGCCTCGCCGGCCTCCGCAAGCTCGATTATCCTTGAGATATCCTTCTTGTCCAGGCCGCCTTCCTTTGAAAAGTATTTGAAGCCGTTCCTGTTTGACGGAAGGTGGGATGCGGTTATCATGATCGCTCCGTCGCACTTGTATCCGTCAAAGATCGTCGACATGAACATGGCAGGCGTCGAAGCCAGCCCGCAGTCAAAGACTCTTACTCCCGCTTCCATCATCGTATACACGAGAGTCTCCTTTAAAGCGTCCGCGCTTATCCTGGAATCGTGTCCGACGGAGATCCTCATCTCCTGAGGCATCATGCCGGTCTTCTCCTGAAGCCAGAGGATGAAGCCTCTTGTGAGGGCCCTTGCTTCCTCTTTTCCCAGCGTTATGGGTTCCCCCGGTACTCCGTCCAGGGAAACTCCTCTGATATCTGAACCGTTCTGAAGTTTTTTCAGTTCCAATGACATAATATCTCCTGTTCACAGAGCCCTTCAGGCTCCGATTTTTTGCATACCAAAAACTCCCCCATAGTAATTATCATTTTACTACAGGGGAGCCTGTTTTGCAATTGATTTAGGCCTCACTTTACCATTTATTGTAAACCTTTTCGGCGAATCCCAGGAAATCCTGAACTTCTATCACAGTGCCGTCGTCGAGAGTCGCGGTGCCGCTGAATTTGCCGAAGACCTGATGCTGGTCTGAGCAGATCAGTTTCACGTCGGTCTTGGACGCTCTGTCCATTATGGGAATGAAGAGCATCTCGAATCTGCCGTCGTCTGAAGTGAAGTTCCAGGGGCTCATATAATCATCGATCTGATCCAGCGTCTCCACTGTGGTGCCGCCTGAGGTGCAGCAGCTTCCGTGAGTGGTGTACTTTCTGTTCTTGCTTGGGATATTGAAGGTCACGCGGCCCAGCTTGTGGGCTTTTCCGTCATAGAAGAGCATGTTCTCGGATGCAGCGGAAGTGTCGCCGAAACCGTATCCGATGTTCCAGCCGAACCTGTGTCCGTCCACCATGCCCTGGGCAGCTCCCCAGTACCAGGTGTTCTTATATGTCCATACCCCTCTTCCCCAGTCAAGCAGTCCGAAGGACGCCCCTTCAGGGAACTCATATCTTTCACCGCCGTATTCCACCCAGCCGGTGGCAGGCATGGCTATGATCTTTTGGTTGTAGTAAAACGCCTTAGGATCCTCCTTATACGGAGTCGCGATCACCATGGAATCCTGCTCGGGGTTCTCCAGACGGATCTCACCGATGATGGGTTTTCCCTGCCAGAAGTTGATCATTTTGAACTTCAAAATACGATGATCGCCTCCGTGGTAGAAGCTGATCTCGTAGCCTTTGCCTTTAGTCTCGGTGTCTCCCTCTTCCGAAGATGACGGCAGGTTCTTCTTTCCCCTTGTAAGGGCTGCCATCTTGGAAGTTGTTATCTGATGGTTATTCTTAAAGTCCAGAAGGCTGATGCTGTCCAGTCCCATATAGGAATTATCGTCTATCGTCAGCGCCACCGCAAAATCATCGCAGGTCACCAGGTAATAGTCCCATTCCTTTATCCTCATGGAGCCCGCCTTGATGGCATTTCTGTCATAGTCGAGTATAAGGCTTTTAGCGTATCCCGCTTCGATAAGCTGTCCCTGCTCGTCAAGAAGCGGATGTCTCGTGGTTATTTCGTGCTGCATGGCTTGCCTCCTTTTCTCATTGTCTATATATATTTTAACTTTTTTGCTGCGTATTGGCAATATATTCGTTTTTCAGTCTGAAAACGTAATGTCTTCTCCGATTGATAAACCCCTCCTCCTATTGTATAATGTACCCGTAGGAGAGGTACATAAACATGAACAAAAAAATCTGCATTCTATATACGGGAGGCACCATCGGAATGGTGCCCACGGAAAACGGCTACGCCCCCAAGAAGGGTTACTTCAGATCCCTTCTGGACGACATTTCTCAGCTGAGACACAGCGATATGCCTCAGTGGGATCTGGTGGAATTCGATCCTTTGCTGGACTCCTCTGACATTTCAGTCAGGGAGTGGAATGCCATCGGATACGCCATATCGTCAAGATACGATGATCTTTTTGTTTGTGTGTT
>CACZGZ010000053.1 GCA_902780845.1 uncultured Eubacteriales bacterium | reverse complement strand
GAAGTGATGGTGATACCTCTCTCCTGCTCCTGTACCATCCAGTCCATGGTGGCTGCTCCGTCGTGGGTCTCGCCGATCTTATGGGTCCTTCCGGTATAGAAGAGGATACGCTCTGTTGTCGTTGTCTTACCGGCATCGATGTGAGCCATGATACCGATATTTCTGGTTCTCTCTAATGGAAATTGTCTTGCCATCGTCTACACCTACCATCTGAAATGTGCGAAAGCCTTATTAGCTTCTGCCATCTTGTGGGTGTCTTCTTTCTTCTTAACGGAAGCTCCTGTGTTATTAGCAGCATCCATTAATTCCTTAGCAAGTCTCTCTGCCATTGTTCTTTCGCCTCTAAGTCTTGTGTACTTAGTAAGCCATCTGAGACCTAAAGTCTGTCTTCTTTCAGGTCTTACTTCTACAGGAACCTGGTAGTTTGCACCACCGATTCTCTTTGCTTTTACTTCCAATACAGGCATGATGTTGTTCATAGCCTTGGTGAAGACTTCCATGGGTTCTTCTCCGGTCTGCTTTTCGATCATGTCGAATGCGGAGTAAACGATCTGCTGTGCTGTACCCTTCTTACCATCGAGCATGATGGAGTTGATGAGCTTAGCTACAACAACGCTTCCGTATACCGGATCAGGAAGTACTTCTCTCTTTGGAACATTACCTTTTCTTGGCACTTCTCTTCCCTCCTAGTCTGATAGCTCTGATTCTGTCTTATCTAGTACAGAGCCGTCTGCAAAATTACTCAATTGCACTTTCTTCACCTCAGGATAAAGCCTGAGATTACTCCGGGATCAGCCGGCAATTGTTCTGCTGTCCCGATTCTTACCGGGGTACTCGGTTATTACCGTGAGCGCTCTTTATATTAAAAGAATGCTCTACCCTAATTTCTAAGGTGTTCCGAAATGTCTTTATTTCTTAACCTTAGGTCTCTTTGCGCCGTACTTGGAACGAGCCTGGAGTCTGTTGTTAACTCCGGCTGTATCAAGAGTTCCTCTGATGATGTGATATCTCACACCGGGGAGGTCCTTAACACGGCCGCCTCTGATAAGAACTACGCTGTGTTCCTGGAGGTTGTGACCGATTCCGGGAATGTAAGCTGTAACTTCGATTCCGTTGGTAAGTCTAACTCTGGCAACCTTTCTGAGAGCTGAATTAGGCTTCTTAGGAGTTACTGTCTTAACAGAAGTGCATACGCCTCTCTTCTGAGGGGAATGTGTATCTGTAGCAACTCTTCTTAAAGAGTTCATTCCCTTGTTAAGAGCAGGAGCTGTGGACTTCTTTTCAGCGCTTGTTCTTCCTTCGCGTACTAACTGATTAATAGTAGGCATCTTTTTCTCCTTTCTTCAAAAGATCTTTTTATTTCAAGCCAATAGACCTAAGGAATACCCTTAGGCCTTAAGGCTCAAAAGCAACACTCATTTTACCATAATACCCCTTATGGTGTCAATCGTAAACTACTCAAGTTCTACAACTTCTTCAGCCTCAGGTTCAGCTTCAGTTTCAACGATCACGATATCTTCGTTTTCATCTGCCTGATCTTCAGCTTCATCAGCCATATTTTCCTTCACTTCAGCCTCATATCTGAGTCTTTCCTGTTCTCTTTCGTAGTTATCCATGATCTCCTGGTTAACGCCATAGTCAAGCTTGATGTTCTTGTATCTCTTCATGCCTGTACCTGCAGGGATGAGCTTACCTATGATGACGTTTTCCTTGAGTCCGACGAGCTTGTCGTTCTTACCCTTGATAGCAGCGTCTGTCAGGACCTTGGTGGTCTCCTGGAATGAAGCTGCGGAGAGGAATGAACCTGTAGCAAGGGCTGCCTTGGTGATACCCTGAAGGGTGATCTTGTATTCGCAAGGCTCGCCGCCCTTTTCAAGAGCTTCCTGGTTTGCTTCCTCGATCTCGAACTTGCTGTAAAGAGATCCGGGAAGAAGGGATGTATCACCGGAGTCCTCAACCTTATACTTGGAAAGCATCTGGCTTACGATGACTTCGATGTGCTTGTCGTTGATATCTACACCCTGGAGTTTGTATACACGCTGTACTTCCTTGAGGAGGTACTGATATACGCCTTCTACTCCGTTGAGTCTCAGGATATCGTGAGGGTCAAGAGGTCCTCTTGTGATATTCTGTCCTGCGTAGACCTTGTCGCCGGCCTTGACATTGATCCTTGCTCCGTAAGGAACTACGTATACTCTGTCCTGATCGGCTTCTTTTACTGTAACCTCAGACTTGTTGTCCTGTCTTGCTTCGATGGATACTACTTCACCGTCTGCCTCGCAGATCTCAGCAAGTCCCTTAGGCTTACGAGCTTCGAAAAGTTCCTCAACTCTCGGAAGACCCTGAGTGATGTCTCCGCCGGCAACACCGCCGGAGTGGAAGGTTCTCATGGTCAGCTGAGTACCGGGCTCACCGATGGACTGAGCAGCGATGATACCAACGGACTCACCGATGTTGACTTCTTCTCCTGTTGCAAGGTTTCTTCCGTAGCACTTAGCGCAGATACCGGTCTTGGAGTGGCAGGTCATGACTGAACGGATGGCAACTGAAGTGATGCCTGCGTTCTTGATCTTTTCTGCCGCACCCTCGAGGATCTCCTCGTTCTGTTCTACGATGACCTCGCCTGTAGCGGGATCCTTGATATCCATGAGAGCGGTCCTGCCGATGATCCTCTGGGTAAGAGGTTCGATGGTCTCCTTGCCGTCTCTGAATTCCTGAACTTCAACACCTTCATCTGTTCCGCAGTCGTACTCTCTTACGATAACGTTGTGAGATACGTCTACGAGACGTCTTGTAAGGTAACCGGAGTCAGCTGTACGAAGAGCTGTATCTGCCAGACCCTTACGGGCACCGTTTGAAGAAATGAAGTATTCCAGTATGGAAAGACCTTCACGGAAGTTGGACTTGATGGGAACCTCTACGGTCTTACCTGTAGCGTTAGCCATCAGACCACGCATACCTCCGACCTGACGGATCTGGTTCTTGGAACCACGGGCACCGGAGTGGGCCATGATCTGCAGGTTGTTGAGAGGAGCAAGGCTGTCCATAAGAGCGTCAGCTACTTCGTCGGTTGCTGCGTTCCAGATCTCTACGACCTTGTCGTATCTTTCCTGGTTGGAAATGAGACCTGATCTGAAAGCTCTTTCGTACTTGTCTACCTTCTTTTCAGCTGCAGCTACGATATCGCCCTTCTCCTCGGGGATCTCCATGTCGGCAACTGAAATGGTAACAGCGGCTCTGGTGGAATATTTGTAACCCATGGACTTGATGTAGTCCAGCATGAGAACGGTTCCTGTGTTTCCGTGTCTCTTGAAGCACTTGTCGATGATCTTTCCGAGTTCCTTCTTTCCGCAAAGGAAGTCTACCTCGAGTCCGTAAGGATCTTCAGATCTGTCTACAAAGCCGAGATCCTGAGGGATGCCCTGGTTGAAGATGAATCTTCCGACAGTGGACTCAACGAGGCTCTCGCCTGCTCCTTCAACTGAGCTGGGCTTTCTTACCTTTACCTTGGCGTGGATATGAACTGCTCCTGTCTGATATGCCATGAGCATTTCATCCATGTCGGTGAAGACTTTGCCGTCTCCCTTTTCGGGAACTCTTTCAAAGCCGTCCTTGTGCTCCTTGAAATCGTCGAGAGCTTCATGCACCTTTCCGTTCTTATCCGTCATCCTCATGATTCCGGGATAAGTCAGGTAGTATGATCCGAGGATCATATCCTGTGTAGGAGTGGTGATAGGTGATCCGTCCTTGGGAGCGAGGATGTTGTTCACGGAAAGCATGAGGAATCTTGCCTCAGCCTGTGCCTCTACTGAAAGAGGTACGTGAACAGCCATCTGGTCTCCGTCGAAGTCAGCGTTGAAAGCGGTACATGCAAGAGGATGAAGCTTGATAGCCTTGCCCTCTACGAGTACGGGCTCGAACGCCTGGATACCGAGTCTGTGAAGAGTAGGCGCACGGTTGAGCATAACAGGATGCTCCTTGATAACGCCTTCAAGAACGTCCCATACTTCAGGACGAACCTTCTCGACCATTCTCTTGGCCTGCTTGATATTATGTGAATAACCCTGCTCTACCAGTTCCTTCATGATGAAGGGCTTGAAGAGTTCCAGAGCCATCTTCTTGGGAAGTCCGCACTGATAGAATTTCAGTTCGGGTCCTACTACGATTACGGAACGTCCTGAGTAGTCGACACGCTTACCTAAGAGGTTCTGTCTGAATCTTCCCTGCTTACCCTTGAGCATGTCGGAAAGTGACTTGAGGGGACGTGATCCGGGGCCTGTAACAGCTCTTCCGCGTCTTCCGTTATCGATGAGGGAGTCTACAGCTTCCTGAAGCATCCTCTTCTCATTTCTTACGATGATGTCGGGTGCTCCGAGTTCGAGAAGTCTGTTAAGACGATTGTTTCTGTTTATGACACGTCTGTACAGATCGTTTAAGTCCGATGTGGCGAATCTGCCGCCGTCCAGCTGTACCATAGGTCTGATATCAGGCGGGATGACGGGGATGACGGTCAGTACCATCCACTCGGGACGGTTTCCTGAAAGTCTGAGAGCTTCGATTACTTCGAGACGTCTTCCGATCCTGAGTTTCTTCTGACCGGTAGCGTCCTTTAACTTAGCTCTCAGATCCTCTGAAAGTTCGTCAAGGTCGATGTCTTCAAGAAGCTTTCTTACTGATTCAGCACCCATACCGGCTTTGAATCTGTTTCCGTATACTTCCTTTGCTTCTCTGTACTCGTTCTCGGAAAGGATCTGCTTGTAAGCGAGATCTGTGTCGCCGGGATCGGTTACGATATATGATGCAAAGTAAAGAACTCTCTCCAGATTTCTGGGAGTGATATCAAGGCAGAGTCCCATTCTTGAAGGGGTTCCCTTGAAGTACCAGATGTGAGATACGGGAGCGGCCAGCTTGATGTGGCCCATCCTCTCACGTCTTACCTTGGCCTTGGTTACCTCAACTCCGCAGCGGTCGCATACGAGGCCCTTGTACTTGATCCTCTTATACTTACCGCAGTGGCATTCCCAGTCCTTCATGGGTCCGAAGATCCTCTCGCAGAAGAGGCCGTCTCTTTCGGGCTTCAGGGTCCTGTAGTTGATGGTTTCGGGCTTGGTTACCTCGCCGTGTGACCATTCAAGGATCTTTTCAGGTGAGGCAAGGTTGATCTGAATGGACTCGAAGTTGTTTAACTCATAATCTTTTTCTGTATTCTGGTTATTCATCGCTTCCATCCTCCCTTGAATCTTCTGTAAATCCTGCGCTGAAGATCTCATCATCAGTACCTCTTCTGGTCTCTGCGTTCATGATCTCCTCAACGTTTGAGATAGCGTCATCGTAATCTGAAGCATCCTTCATTTCGATTTCCTTGTTGTCCTCGGACAATACCTTGACATCAAGAGCCAGAGCCTGCATTTCCTTTATGAGTACCTTGAAGGACTCAGGAATTCCGGGCGTAGGAATATTCTCGCCCTTTACGATGGCTTCGTATGTCTTGACACGTCCTACGATATCATCGGACTTGACTGTCAGGATCTCCTGAAGTGTATATGCTGCACCATAGGCTTCAAGAGCCCATACTTCCATTTCTCCGAAACGCTGTCCGCCGAACTGGGCCTTACCGCCGAGAGGCTGCTGGGTAACCAGTGAGTACGGGCCGGTGGAACGGGCATGGATCTTGTCGTCTACCAGATGGTGGAGCTTCAGCATGTACATGTATCCGACGGTTACAGGATTGTCGAAGTATTCTCCTGTACGTCCGTCTCTTAATCTTAACTTACCGTCTCTGGGATATCCTGTCTCGTCGAGGAGTTCAAGGATATCGCTCTCGCGTGCGCCGTCGAATACGGGGGTAGCGATGTACCAGCCCTTCTTCTTGCAGGCAAGTCCGAGATGAACCTCAAGTACCTGTCCTACGTTCATACGGGAAGGTACGCCCAGAGGGTTAAGCATTACCTGGAGAGGCTGACCATTCTCAAGGAACGGCATATCCTCTTCAGGAAGTATTCTTGAGATAACACCCTTGTTTCCGTGACGTCCGGACATCTTGTCGCCTACGTTGATCTTTCTCTTGGTAGCGATATATACGCGGACGAGTTTGTTCACTCCGGGAGGAAGCTCGTCGCCGTTCTCACGTGTGAATACCTTTACGTCAACGACGATACCTGTCTCGCCGTGAGGTACTTTGAGTGATGTATCTCTTACTTCTCTTGCCTTCTCACCGAAGATGGCGCGGAGAAGTCTTTCTTCTGATGTAAGCTCAGTCTCTCCCTTGGGAGTTACCTTACCTACGAGTATATCGGTGGAGTCGACTTCGGCACCGATCCTGATGATACCGTCTTCATCAAGATCCTTGAGAGCATCTTCACCAACGTTGGGGATGTCTCTTGTGATCTCTTCTGCGCCGAGCTTGGTGTCTCTCGCTTCCGATTCATATTCTTCAATATGGATGGACGTAAGAACGTCTTCCATGAGAAGTCTTTCATTAAGGACGATAGCGTCCTCGTAGTTGTATCCTTCCCAGGTCATGAAGCCGATGAGAAGGTTCTTTCCGAGAGCGATCTCTCCCAGGTCTGTTGAAGGACCGTCAGCGATGACTTCGCCTTCTTCGATGTGCTCGCCGTGGGAAACGATAGGTCTCTGGTTAACGCAGGTGCCCTGGTTGGATCTCTTGAACTTCAGGAGTTCATAGTGATCGAGTTCGTTGTCTGAATCCCTTCTGATATAGATGGTGTCAGCGTCAACGAATTCTACGGTACCGGCGTTCTTTGCAAGGATGACTACTCCGGAGTCGCGGGCAGCCTTGTACTCCATACCGGTTCCTACCATAGGAGCTTCGGTAACGAGAAGAGGAACAGCCTGACGCTGCATGTTGGAACCCATGAGGGCACGGTTAGCGTCGTCGTTCTCAAGGAAAGGAATCATAGCTGTAGCTACGGATACTACCTGCTTAGGTGATACGTCCATGTAGTCTACTTCTTCTCTCTCAGCAAGAGCGATCTCACCGTGCTCGATACGGGAAGCGACCTTGGCGTTCACGAAGCGGCCCTCTGAATCAAGGGGTTCGTTAGCCTGAGCGATGACAGCCATCTCTTCTTCGTCAGCGGTGATGTATTTGATCTCATCGGTTACGACTCCGTTCTTAACGATCCTGTAAGGGGTCTCGATGAAGCCGTACTTGTTGATAATGCCGTATGTGGTAAGAGATCCGATAAGTCCGATGTTGGGACCTTCAGGAGTCTCGATAGGGCACATTCTTCCGTAGTGGGAATGGTGTACGTCACGAACCTCGAATCCGGCTCTCTCTCTGGAAAGTCCTCCGGGACCCAGAGCGGAAAGTCTTCTCATGTGAGTAAGCTCAGCAAGAGGGTTGTTCTGGTCCATGAACTGTGACAGCTGGGATGATCCGAAGAACTCCTTGATGGCAGCGGTCACGGGTCTGATGTTCATCAGCACCTGAGGTGTGGTGACATCGATATCCTGAGTGGTCATTCTTTCCTTGACAACTCTCTCCATTCTGGAAAGACCGATCCTGAACTGGTTCTGGAGAAGTTCTCCGACAGTTCTGAGACGTCTGTTTCCGAGGTGGTCGATATCGTCCACGTTGCCGATACCATAGTTCAGGTTAAGAAGATAGCTGATGGATGCAATGATATCCTCTGTGATGATGTGCTTAGGTGAAAGTTCATCCTTTCTGTCCACGAGCATCTCACAGAACTCCTCTTCAGACTGTGCCTTTTCGATGATCTCACGGAGCACAGGGCAGAATGCCTTGTCTGCGATCCTGAGTTCCTCGAGGTCTACGTCCTTATACTGAGGAGCATACTCAGCAAGGAAGGCCTTTACGTCAACGAAACCGCTTCCGATGACCTTGGTGATCTGTCCTTCCTTCTCCTTATCCTTTGAATATGCCATAACGTATTCAACACCGGCGTTCTCGATCTCGAAAGCCTTTTCGCGGTCGATGATGGAATTTGCCTCTACCATTACCTCTCCTGTCTCAGGATTGATAACGCTCTCAGCAACCTCAACTCCGATGATACGGTTGGATAATCCGAGCTTCTTGTTGTATTTATATCTTCCTACCTTAGCCAGGTCATAGCGCTTTGCGTCAAAGAACATTGAGTTCAGTGCAGCTCTGGCGCTTTCCAGTGTGGGAGGTTCAGCAGGTCTGATCTTCTTATAGATCTCCTTGATACCTTCCTCGTAGTTGGAAGATGTGTCCTTTTCAAGTGTCTTCAGCAGTCTGGGGTCTTCTCCGAAAATACCGATGATCTCTTCGTCGGAGCCGAATCCAAGGGCTCTTAAAAGAGTTGTAACGGGCTGCTTACGGGTACGGTCGACTCTGACGGAAAGGATCTCGTTGGAGTCTGTCTCGTATTCGATCCACGCACCCCTGTTAGGTATGATCTGAGTGGAAAACAGTTTGTTGTTCGACTTATCTACGGTAACCTCGTAATAAGGTCCGGGGGAACGTACCAGCTGTGTAACGACGACACGCTCCGCGCCGTTATAGATAAAGGTTCCTCTTTCTGTCATGAGAGGGAAATCTCCCATGAATACTTCCTGTTCCTTTACCTCACCGGTCTCCTTGTTGATAAGTCTTACTCTGACTTTAAGCGGAGCTGCATAGGTAACATCTCTTTCCTTGCACTCCTCCTTAGGATATTTAGGCTTGTCAGAGAGCGAATAGTCAACGAACTCCAAAACGAGATTGTTCGCATAGTCCTTGATGGGAGAAATGTCCTCGAACACTTCCCTGAGACCTTCCTCGATAAACCACTTGTAAGAATCCGTCTGGATCTGGATCAAGTTAGGCATCTCGCAAACTTCGTTGATCTTAGCGAAAGTCATACGCTCTTTTCTACCTACTTTTATAGGTCTTGGCATGTTTTATCACTCCTTAACTATTTAACTGAGCCCCCAAAAATGCGCACCTTAACATAAAGGGCACAAGACGGCACTTTAATTTTTATGGCAGTTTAATAGTATATATCAAACGGGTCAAGAATGCAAGCATTTTTGAAAATTTTTGAGAAGTTTTTTGCAATAAAAAACGGCCCCTCAGAGGGCCGCATTTTCAGCTCGTTTATTGAGCTTTCTTTCTTATCTTGTCGCTTAAGGTTATGAGGATATCTCCCTCATAGACCACGAGTGACCTCTCGGCAATTATGGGAAGTTCATCCCTAACTATCAGGTAGACGGTCATGCCGTATTCCTTCTGTATCTCGTCTATCGTCTTATACTCAAGTTCGCTTCCGTCTTCGATATATATCTCACCGATGCGCTCCACATCCTTGAACTCCTTTAAGGCATTCTCGTCTCTGGTGAACCTCTCAACGAAGCCGGCGCTTATGATACCTGTGGGTATGGCCACCGCTCCGACTCCCAGGAAGGAAAGTATCGTGGCAAGGATGGTTCCCATGGTGGTCACCGGGTATATGTCGCCGTAGCCTATGGTGAGGATGGTGGTTACGCTCCACCAGAATCCGGAGAAGGCGTTTTTGAATACGTCGGGCTGCGCGGCGTGTTCTGCGTTATACATGAGCACGCTTCCAGCCAGCATCAGGATGAAGATGATGAAAAGCGATGATAATATCTGTCTGCTCTTTTCTCTTATTACGGATGCGATCACGTGGAAGGAATCGTATTTCTTGTTAAGTCTGAAGAGATGCAATATCCTGACGACCCTCAGCATCCTGAATACCACCATTCCCGAGAAGAAGAATACGGGGATTATGGTAAGGAGGCAGACGACTCCGTCAAAGGATACCATGAACTTCAGTCTGGAGCCCACGCTCCCCTTCTCAGGGAACAAAAGATCCGCCGTCCATATCCTGAGCACATACTCCACACAGAAGAAGATCGTGGTGATGATCTCAACCACCGTGAATAACCCCTGGTACGGGCTGAGCTGTTCGAAGGTCTCAAGAACCACCACCAGGATGTTCAGTATGATGTTCGCCATCAGCACATAGTCGAATACTATGCTGGGAGTGTTCCCCTTCTCGCCTATCTGAATTATGTCAAATACTTTCTTTTTCATCGTTTTCATATTAGCTTAGCTGAGATGTTTTTGTAATTATACCACAGAGATTTGGCTTTATACAAGTGCATGGATTTAACGTCGTTTTATTGGCGTTTTTTGTCGAATTTTAGGTAATTGTTTTTTTATGCTTCCGATAGTAGACTTTCTATTGAAGGGATATTTTAAAAGGATATATTGAGGAGACCACATATCAGGAGGAAACCATGAAAGTAAAAGTGAGAAAAAGAAATTTAAAAATCGGTGAAGTCTACAGAGCGAGCGCTACTCCCATAACAACTTATGGATATATACGCGCTTTCAAAGGAGACGAGGTTGGTTTTTCAGTGCTCGAATACGCAACCTCATATCCTGACTTCTCAAACTGCGGGATATTCTGGGTGAGAGAGAAAGATTTCTTCAAAGTATTCGAAAAGCAGCCATTCCCCGGCGTTAAGTTTGAGTCATCGGGAACGCTGGTCAGCTTTAGCTGATAACCTTCTCTTATATGCGAGATATAATATGTAAGACTCCACAAGCAGCCGGGTCCCTGATTAAGCGTACTTTCCATGATTCCGCAAAAAATACGCGTAACAAATCTCTTCAATTTACGCGTATTATCTTCAATTTCAGGAATCATACGCGTAATCCACTGTCAAAATTTACGCGTATCATCTTCGTTTTCGAGGATCGTACGCGTAATGCACCTTCAAAATTTACGCGTATCATCTTCGTTTTCGTGGATCGTACGCGTAATGCACCTTCAAAATTTACGCGTACTTTCTTTGATTTCAGGAATTGTACGCGTAATGTGTCTTAATACAGGTTCCAAATAATCACGCCTGAAGGGCCTTTGCGAGGAGCATTCCTTTAGTTCTCAATAATCACGCCTTTTTCTGCCTTCGTGAGGAGCGATTCTGTAAGTTCCAAATAATCACGCCTGCGGACCTTTGCGAGGAGCAACTGTAACGACCAAAGAAAAAGACGCTTCGATTGGAAGCGGATCCCGTAACTTTGTAGGGATCCGCCCAAGAAAAGCGTCTTCGATTTGATGTCGTTATTTGCGACGAGCACTGGTGCCCGCAAGGCGTGATTATTTGAGAACTACTTCTGCGCCAACTTCTTCGAGCTGAGCCTTGATAGCTTCTGCTTCTGCCTTTTCGATACCTTCCTTTACGTTGGAAGGAGCTGTGTCAACGAGTTCCTTAGCTTCCTTGAGGCCAAGTCCGGTGATCTCTCTAACAGCCTTGATAACCTTGATCTTTTCTGCTCCAACTGCATTGAGAACTACAGTGAATTCTGTCTGTTCTTCTTCAGCTGCTGCTGCGCCTGCTCCTCCTACAACTGCAACGGGTGCTGCTGCGGAAACGCCAAATTCTTCTTCACAAGCCTTAACGAGTTCGTTGAGCTCTAAAACGGTCATATTCTTTATAGCTTCGATGATCTGTTCTTTATTCATGATTGTTTATCCTTTCTTAAAATGTTTTGAATGTTTCTTAGTTGTGTTTAGCGATTAAGCTTCTGCCTTCGCATCTGCGATAGCCTGGAATGTTCTTACTGCCTTGGATACAGGGCTCTGGATGGATCCCATGAACTTAGCAATGAGAACGTCTCTGTTAGGAATGTTTGCGATCTCCTTGATTCCGTTCTGGTCGAAGAAAGTTCCTTCAACAACACCGGCCTTGAATTCCATCTTCTTGAATTCGTCGATGACTTCCTTGAGTACTCTTGCGGGTGCTGTAGCGTCTTCCTTGGAGATTGCGATAGCGGAAGGTCCGTCGAGGACATCTGCTAAAGGTGCAAACTCAGTTCCTTCGATAGCTCTCTTGATGAGAGTGTTCTTATATACTGTGTAATCTACGTTAGCTTCTCTCAG
>CACZGZ010000052.1 GCA_902780845.1 uncultured Eubacteriales bacterium | reverse complement strand
AACCTGGCTCTTGAAGGTATCATGATCTTCGGTGCCTTCATGGGAGTAATATTCGTCAGGATGTTCCAGGGCGCAGGATGGACACAGGATCAGGGTCAGATAATCATGATCATTTCGCTGTTCCTCACGGGTATCTGCGGGATAGCGTTCTCGATGCTTCTGGCGTTCTCGGCCATCAACCTGAGAGCAGACCAGACCATCGGCGGTACAGCTCTTAACATGCTGGCTCCCGCTATCGTAATGTTCTTCATCTACATGATCGTTCAGCAGAACACCATGGGCATGGCAGAAGGCGGAGCAGCAGGCTGGTTCATGATCAAGCCCCAGACCTTCGGATTCCCGAAGGGACACAGCTTCGGTCCCATCATCGACCTGTTCATCAACAAGGTATACCTGACAACATATATCTGCATCATAATATTTGTGATCGTTTCGATCTTCCTGTATAAGACCAAGACCGGTCTGAGACTCAGGTCCTGCGGTGAGAACCCTCAGGCTTCTGACTCACTGGGTATCAACGTTCACAAGATGAGATATTTAGGCGTTGGTCTTTCAGGTTTCCTGGCAGGTATCGGCGGATTCACATTCGCGATGACAACAGCTAACATGACATCCAACGGAGACGTTGCAGGCTACGGATTCTTAGCCCTGGCCGTAATGATCTTCGGTAACTGGACACCTTTAAACATCGCATTCGGATCGATCCTCTTCGGTCTCTTCAAGTGCATCGCAGCTACATACTCGACGCTTGATATCAACGGAGACGGCGTATTCATGCTCAATGAACTGGGCATCAGCCCTTACGTATACAGAATGCTGCCTTACATCATCACTCTCATAGTTCTGGCATTCACATCCAAGAGCTCCAGAGTTCCCAAGGCAGAAGGTATTCCGTACGATAAGGGACAGAGATAAAGTTAAATATCATTTAAGGCACCCCAGTGTGGGTGCCTTTTTATGTGGGGTGCAAAGTCATCTAATTTGAACGCTTTTGTCAAAAAAAGATGAGAATTCTTTGTTTTATAGGCCCATCCTGACTCAAAAGTCATCTAATTTGAAATCTTTTGTCAAAAAAAGATGATAATCCTTTGATTCACAGGCTCATCAAGACTCAAAAGTCATCTAATTAAAAGACTTTTGTCAAAAAAAGATGAATTGGTTTCCGGAATACCCCCCAGGTGTATATGCAAAATATCTTCTTCTGATTTTTACCCGGACAATTCACTTAAGGGTACCGTTGCGAAGCTCTGGTAAAAATGTTAAAATAAACGAAGAATTGTTTTGGAGAAATAAATGTTTTTACCCATCACCATGGAAGAAGTGAATAGCAGGGGATGGGACGGGGTGGACTTCGTCATAGTCACGGGGGACGCCTACGTCGATCATCATTCCTTTGGAACGGCCATAATAGGCCGTCTTTTGGAGCGCTATGGATACCGCGTGGCGGTGCTTCCTCAGCCCGACTATAAGTCGGCTGATGATTTCAGGCGCTTCGGAAGACCTCGTCTGGGCTTCCTTATAAATTCCGGCGTGGTGGACTCCATGGTCAACAACTATTCCGTATTCAAGCACAGAAGGCGCGTTGACGAATATTCTCCCGGCGGCAAGGCAGGGCTGAGACCTGACAGGGCTCTCACCGTATACGCCAACCGCGCAAGGGAAGCGTATAAGGGTGTTCCCGTAATTATAGGAGGTCTGGAAGCGTCCTTAAGAAGGATGGGACATTACGATTACTGGTCCGACAAGGTGAGACGCTCGGTCCTTCTGGATTCCAAAGCGGATCTTCTCATCTACGGAATGGGAGAGAAGACGGTGGTAGAGATCGCAGAGGCTCTGGACAGCGGTCTTGACGTAAGCCAGATAACCTGGATCAGGGGAACCTGCTACAGGACAAACGGTGAAGGACTTGAGAATCTGATAATGGAAGACTGTATCAGACTGCCGTCCTTTGAGGAAATAAATGAGTCGAAGAAGGCTTATGCTCACAGCTTCCGTCTGCAGCACGACAACATGGATGCGATAACTGCCAAGACTCTCATTGAAGAGTATCCGGGGAATTCATTTGTAGTTCAGAATCCGCCCCAGTATCCTCTTGAAAGGGAGGAACTGGACGATATCTACGATCTTCCTTTTGAGAACGAGTGGCATCCGAGTTACGACAGCCTGGGAGGCATCCCAGCGTTCAAGGAGATCAAGTTCTCTGTCGTAAGCTCCAGGGGTTGTTTCGGCGGGTGCAGTTTTTGCGCGATCACTTATCATCAGGGAAGACAGGTCAGGTCCAGGTCGAAGGACAGCATCGTTAAAGAGTGCAGGGCGCTTACGGCTAAAAATGATTTCAAAGGCTACATCCACGACGTGGGCGGGCCGACAGCAAACTTCCGCCATCCCGCATGCGCCAAGCAGCTGACAAAGGGAGTTTGCAGCAACAAGGACTGCCTCTATCCCGGAGTCTGCAAAGCCATGAAGGTGGATCACGAGGACTATCTGAAAGTCCTCCGAGAAGTCAGGAACCTTCCTAAAGTCAAGAAAGTTTTCATCCGTTCAGGTATCCGCTACGATTATCTGATGGCGGATCCGAAGGCGGATAAGTTCATAGATGAGCTCGTAAAATATCACGTTTCGGGTACGCTTAAGGTTGCGCCGGAGCACATTTCGGACAGAGTACTTTACTACATGAGAAAACCCGGGAAGGACGTTTTCCTGAACTTCGTAGATAAATATACCGAAGCGAACGAACGCCTCGGACTCAGGCAGTATCTGATCCCGTATCTTATATCGTCACATCCGGGCTCGACCCTGGAAGACGCTGTGGAACTTGCTTTGTTCCTGAAGGATTACGGTTTCGTACCGGACCAGGTCCAGGATTTTTATCCGACGCCGGGAACAATGGCGACCTGCATGTATTACACGGGTATCGATCCCATGACCATGAAGCCCGTATACGTGGCAAAGGACATGGAAGAGAAAAAGATGCAGCGTGCGCTTATCCACTATAACAAGCCTGAGAACCGCGGGACGGTCATAAAGGCGCTTAAGAAGGCCGGAAGAGAAGACCTTATAAACGTATTGCTCAAGGACACCAGAAGAAAGAGGTCGGCGAGATGAGTCTCTTAAAGAATTTCGGAAAGGTTATCACAGCCTGCAAAAAAGAATACCGCAAAAAACGTTTCGGAGAGTTCAGGATCTACGATGGCTACAGCGAGGATTCAAGGCTTTGCTTCGGAGATAACGAAGACTTTATGAAGTTTCTCCTGAATAAGGAGGATATGGCCGGAAAGATCCAGCAGATATATATCGATCCGCCGTTCTTCTCCAAGGCTACCTACGACGCGACGGTCAAAATGACCAATGCGGACGGCGATGAGATCAAGGTGAAGAAGCGCGCCTATGAGGATATCTGGGAAGAGGGCATGGAGGAATACCTCAAGATGATGGGTGTGCGCCTCATGCTCATGAGGGACCTTCTGTCGGAAACAGGCACCATCTGGGTGCACCTCGACTGGCACGGAGTTTACTACGTAAAGGTCCTGATGGACGAGATCTTCGGTGAGAAGAACTTCATAAATGAGATCGTATGGACATATAAGTCGGGAGGCTCATCCAAGTCGCACTTCGCAAGGAAGCACGACACCATCCTCGTCTACGGAAAGAGCAAAAAATATTACATCGATATCCCCAAGGAAAAGTCTTACAACCGCGACTTTAAACCGTACAGGTTCAAGGGCGTGGAGGAATTCCAGGATGAGATCGGCTGGTACACCATGGTCAACATGAAGGACGTCTGGTCCATCGACATGGTTGGTAGGACGTCCAAGGAGAGAAACGGATACGCCACCCAGAAGCCGGAAGCTCTTGTGGAAAGGATCCTGAAGGCCGGATCGAAGGAAGGGGATCTGGTAGCAGACTTCTTCTGCGGATCTGCTACTCTCGCTGCGGTGGCTGAAAGGACAGGCAGAAGATGGATATGCTCCGATAACAGCGAGGTGGCCATCAATGCGGCCCTCCAGAGACTTGAAAATAAACAGCTCAGTATGATATAATCAGTTTCGCGGTCCTTCTGGACCGCGTATACATGTCCCGTTAGCTCAACGGATAGAGTGCCGGATTCCGAATCCGTAGATAGGGGTTCGATTCCCCTACGGGATACCAACGAAAGATACCTGCCATCTGGCAGGTATTTTTTTAATAAAAGATGGGAACAAACCGAAATCGTTCGTGTTTTGCTCAAATTTATTCAGATAAAGCGATAAAATTGACGACAAGATATCAAAATATACGAATGAAAAATGTATACATGGGTAATTTGTTCGAAATATATGAAACGTTCGGTTTTTTGATTAAAAAAATATTGACTTTTTTGGCAAAAAACAGTTTCCTTGAAAAGCTTCATTTGTTAAAATCAAAGTACAATAAATAGTGTATATGTGGAAATGTGGTCTGTTTTCAGATTTCAGTATTTTGCAGGAGGATTTATGAAGAAGATCGGTATCGTAATGGGTTCGGACAGTGACCTTCAGGTAGCTAAGAAAGCTGCTGATATGCTGGAGGAATTCGGTGTGCCTTATGAGGTCCACGTTTATTCAGCACACAGAACACCTGATGAGGCTAAGGATTTCACTGTAAATGCTGAAGCCAACGGATTCGGTGCTATTATCGCACTCGCAGGAATGGCTGCTCACCTGGCAGGAGCCATCGCTGCCAATACAACTCTTCCCGTAGTGGGAGTTCCGGTAAGTTCAAATAATCTTGACGGCATGGACGCGCTCCTGTCAACTGTTATGATGCCTACAGGCATACCTGTAGCTACAGTTGCTATAAACGGAGCAGGAAATGCCGCTTTATTATGTATAGAGATGCTCGCGCTTTCAGATCCTGAGCTTGCAGCCAAGCTCAAGGCAAGACGTGAAGCTGACAGGCAGAAGGTCCTTGAAAAGAACGCAAGGATCGAAGCAGAATTCAATCGTTAATAATTATTTTCAAAACATTAAAAAAGGAGAAAACACTTATGGAAATGAAATTAGTTTACACCGGCAAAACCAAGAACGTATTTGAACTCGAAAACGGAAATTATCTCCTTAAATTCAAGGATGACGTTACCGGAAAAGACGGAGTATTTGACCCCGGCGAGAACTCCATCGGACTTACCATCGAGGGAGTTGGCAACATCAACCTCAGAATGACAGATTACTTCTTCAAGAAGATCAACGAACAGGGTATCAAGACTCATTTCGTTTCCGTAAATCTTGACGATACCACAATGGAAGTAAAGCCCGCAAAGGTATTCGGACACGGTCTTGAAGTTATCTGCAGACACAGAGCAGTAGGTTCCTTCATCAAGAGATACGGCGAATACATCGAGCCCGGCACACCGCTTCCCGCATACGTTGAAATGACATTCAAGAACGACGAGAAGGGCGATCCCCTTGTAACCAAGGACGGCCTTGTAGTTCTCGGAATCATGACTGAAAAGCAGTATGACGACATCAAGGAAATGACTCAGAAGATCACTCAGATCGTTGCTGACGACCTTAAGGAAAAAGGACTTGACCTCTATGACATCAAGTTCGAATTCGGATATGACGCTAACGGCGACGTAATGCTCATCGACGAGATCGCATCCGGAAACATGAGAGTTTACAAGGACGGCGAATACATCCAGCCCCTTGAACTGAACGAACTCTTCTTTGCTTAATACCCACCCATCAGCTAAAACTTCAGGCGCTTCCGGCTATATGCCGGATGCGCTTTATAAACTCATAATATTCAGGAGGAAAAAATGGGTGGATTTTTTGGAGTAGTATCAAAATATGATGCTCTGTCCGACGTATTCTTCGGAACGGACTATCATTCTCATCTCGGCACGAGACGCGGCGGACTTGCAGCCTATGACAAGAACGGCAAGGGCCTTCAGCGCGAGATCCATAATATTGAGAACTCCCCATTCAGAACTAAATTTGAAAACATCTTCAACGAGATGAAGGGAAACGCCGTTATCGGCGCTATTTCCGATTCCGATCCGCAGCCGCTTCTGATCAGAGGAGGCTTCGGTTCATATGCCATCTGCTCAGTAGGTCTCATCCAGAACGAACAGGAACTCATCGATGAGTATCTTCTCCGTTCAGGTGGACATTTCAACGCCATGACAGGCGGTAAGGTCAACTCCACGGAGCTTGTGGCATCCCTTATAAACGAAAAGGACAATATCAAGGACGGTATTGCCTTTGCCCAGGAAAAGATCGAAGGCACCATGACCATCCTGGTACTCGGCGGAAACGGCAAGCTGTATGCTGCCCGCGATAAACTGGGAAGACTTCCTGTCCTCATCGGAAGGAACGAGGACGGTTTCTGCGTCAGCTTCGAATCCTTTGCTTATAAAAAATTAGGCTATGAGGATTATAAAGAGCTCGGCCCCGGAGAGATCGTGGAGATCTCTGCTGATAAGCTCAAGGTCCTCAAGAAGCCCGGAGAAGAGATGCGCATCTGCGCCTTCCTCTGGTCATACTACGGATATCCCAACTCAAACTATGAGGGCGTGAACGTAGAACAGATGAGATACAGAAACGGTGAGATAATGGCCAGGGACGATATTGAAAGAGGTATCGTGGAAAGGCTTGACGCAGTGTGCGGAGTGCCCGATTCGGGAACACCTCACGCGATCGGATTCTCAAACGAGTCCCATCTTCCTTTCACCAGACCTTTCATCAAGTATACCCCTACGTGGCCCAGATCCTTCATGCCTGCAAACCAGAGCGAGAGAAACAAGGTTGCCAGGATGAAGCAGATCCCGGTTCCCGAACTGATAGAAGGAAAGAGCCTGATGTTCGTCGACGATTCCATCGTACGCGGCACTCAGCTCAAGGAGACTGTGGATTTCCTCTACGAGAACGGCGCAAAGGAAGTTCACATGAGATCGGCTTGTCCTCCCATCATGTACGGCTGCAAGTATCTCAACTTCTCATCCTCAAAGAATGAGATGGAGCTTCTGGCAAGAAGGATAATCGTGGAACTTGAGGGTCAGGAAGGCCTCAATCACATCGCTGAATACTCTGACGGCAAGACCGAAAGGGGCCGCAGACTCAGAGACACAATATGCAAAAAATTCAACTTCGACTCACTCGAATTCCAGTCGCTGGAAGGAGTTATCGAAGCTATCGGCATCGATCCCTGCAAGCTTTGCACATATTGCTGGGATGGACGCGAATAAAAAGGAAAGGCAAATAGCAATGAACAATAAATCCAGATCTGAAAGCTATGCAGCATCCGGCGTTGATATCACCGCAGGATATAAGGCTGTAGAACTCATGAAGGAGCACGTTGCACGCACAATGCTGAACGGGCACTCCTCAGATATCGGCGGTTTCGGCGGACTGTTTGAACTGGATATTACTGATATGCCTCATCCCGTTCTGGTATCCGGAACCGATGGGGTAGGCACCAAGCTTAAACTCGCATTCCTGATGGACAAGCACGATACAGTAGGTATCGACTGCGTAGCTATGTGCGTGAACGACGTACTTTGCGTAGGAGCGAAGCCTCTGTTCTTCCTGGACTACATCGCCTGCGGCAAGAACTATCCCGAGAAGATCGCGGATATCGTTAAGGGCGTGGCTGAGGGCTGCGTGCAGTCTGGCGCAGAACTGATCGGCGGAGAGACCGCTGAGATGCCCGGCTTCTATCCCGTGGATGAATACGACCTCGCAGGTTTCACAGTAGGTGCAGTTGACAAGGCCAAGGTGCTCGACAAGAACACCATGGAAGAAGGGGACTGTGTGATAGCACTTCCTTCATCAGGCGTTCACTCAAATGGCTTCTCCCTCGTAAGAAAGGTATTCGACGTTGAGAACGCCGACCTTAAGGAACCAGTTGAAGCACTCGGAGGTAAGTCCCTCGGCGATACTCTCCTCACACCCACCAAGATCTATGTGAAGCCCATGCTGAAACTCATGGAAGAGGTTCAGGTCAAGGCTGTTTCTCACATCACAGGAGGCGGTTTCTACGAGAACATCCCGAGATCCATTCCCGACGGCTTCCAGGCAAGGATCGACAAGTCTGCACTTCGCATCCTTCCCATCTTCAAACTCATAATGGAGACCGGAAACATTCCCGAAAGAGACATGTTCAACACCTTCAACATGGGAGTCGGAATGAGCGTTGTGGTTCCCGCTGCCCAGGCAGGAAAGGCTCTTGAGATCTTAAGGGCGAACGGTGAGGACGCCTACATCATGGGCGAGATCGCCAAGACCGATACGGATGACAAGGTAGTTCTGCTTTAAAAGGAGGACGCCATGAAAAAAGCAAATATCGCGGTTTTTGTATCCGGAGGAGGAACCAACCTTCAGGCCCTTATGGACGCTGAGAGGGCAGGGATAATCAAGTCCGGGACTATAAGGCTCGTAGTATCGAACAATAAGGATGCCTACGCGCTTACCCGCGCAAAAAACTATAATGTGGAAACGAGAGTGGTTTTAAGACGTGACTATGAAAACAGTCACGATTTTGAGGCCGCTCTTATCGGCGTTCTTAAGGAAGCCGATATAGACATGATAGTCCTGGCAGGATTCATGTCGATCCTGAGCCCGGATTTCATCAATGAATACCGCGACAGGATGATCAACGTGCATCCGTCCCTCATACCGTCGTTTTGCGGTAAGGGATGCTATGGACTTCACGTTCACGAGAAGGCTCTTGAATACGGAGTCAAGGTCACAGGAGCCACTGTGCATTACGTGAACGAGATCCCTGACGGAGGAAAGATAATACTCCAGAAAGCTGTTGAGGTCCATGAAGGCGACACTCCTGAGATCCTTCAGAAACGCGTTATGGAGCAGGCGGAATGGATAATACTTCCTCAGGCAACAGAGATGATAGCTAAGCAAATTATGGAGAACAAATAATGAGTATTTACGCTAAAAGAAAAATGAATGAGATCCTGGAGGGAAATGACTATCAGGGACGCGGCATAGTGATCGGCATGACCGATTCAGGCACAAAGGCAGCCATCGCATATTTCATCATGGGAAGATCCGAAAACTCCAGGAACAGAGTTTTTGAAAAGGAAGGCGATGACGTGATCATCTATCCCTTCGATGAGAGCAAGGTTGAGGACCCCAGTCTCATAATCTACGCCCCCGTAAGGACTCTTGACAACAAGCTGATCGTGACCAACGGCGACCAGACCGATACGGTAAGGGATTTCGTGAAAGAGGGCAGATCCTTCAAGGCAGCTCTTGAGACGAGATGCTTCGAACCTGACGGACCCAACTGGACTCCCAGGATCTCCGGCATGCTCACCTTCGGATCAGACATCGAGTCAAAGGGAGACTTTACATATGAGATGAGCATCCTTAAGAGCATCGACGAGATAGGTTCGGACTGCGCGAGATACACCTGGTCATATCCTGGGACACCGGGACTCGGTCATTTCATCCACACCTATGAGACCAACGGAAATCCGCTTCCGACATTCCAGGGTGAACCGAGACGCGTTGAGATCCCCGACACCAAGGAAGAACTGTGCGAGCAGATATGGAACACTCTTAACGATGACAATAAGATATCCCTCTATATCAGATACACTGATCTGATGACAGGGGAATATGAAGATATCCTCATCAACAAGAACGAAAAATAACGAAAGGTACTGACATGAAGGAATATCAGTTAAAATACGGATGCAATCCGAACCAGAAACCCGCAAGGGTATACATGAAGGATGATGCGGATATCCCGTTCGAGATCCTGAACGGAAGAGCAGGCTACATCAACCTTTTAGACGCTATGAACAGCTGGCAGCTCGTAAATGAACTCAAGGAAGCTACAGGTATGACCGCGGCAACATCCTTCAAGCACGTAAGCCCCACGTCAGCTGCTGTCGCCAATCCCATGAATGACAGGCAGAAGAGGGCATTCTTCGTGGATGACATCGAAGGTATCGACGAGTCGCCCGCAGCTACAGCTTACGCCAGAGCCAGAGGCACCGACAGGATGAGTTCCTTCGGAGACTGGATCGCGATCTCGGACAAGGTTGACGTCACCTGTGCAAAGCTCATCCAGAGAGAAGTTTCAGACGGCATCATCGCTCCTGACTACGATCCTGAAGCTCTTGAGATACTCAGGTCAAAGAAAAAGGGAAACTATACCATCATCAAGATGGATCCTGAATATGTTTGCCCTGAGATCGAGACAAAGCAGGTAAACGGCATAGTGTTCGAACAGGGACACAACAACTTCAAAATAAACAGAGAACTGCTCACCGAGATAGTTACTGAGAACAAAGAACTTCCCGAGTCTGCAGTCCGCGATATGATAATAGCCCTGATCACTCTCAAGTACACCCAGTCCAACTCGGTATGCTTTGCTGAGGACGGACAGGCCATCGGTGTAGGTGCCGGACAGCAGTCCAGGATCCACTGCACCAGGCTTGCAGGTGAAAAGGCGGACAAGTGGCATTTAAGACAGACCGATAAGGTCCTGGATCTTCCTTTCAGGCCCGAAGTAAGACGTCCTGACAGGGATAATGCAATCGACATTTATCTTTCCGAGGACTATAACGATGTCATAGGAGACGGAAACTGGGAAGCCATATTTACAGAAAAGCCGGAACCCTTCACAAGGGAAGAGCAGAGAGCATATCTTGAGAGCCTTAAGGGAGTTACCCTTGGTTCTGACGCTTTCTTCCCCTTCGGTGACAACATCGAGCGCGCTCATAAGAGCGGCGTTACCTACGTTGCCCAGCCCGGCGGATCCGTCAGAGACGACAACGTTATCGAAACTTGCAATAAATACGATATGGTCATGGCCTTTACGGGCATGAGACTTTTCCATCACTGATGATAAAAACGGAGAAAGCTATGAAGATTTTAGTTGTAGGCGGAGGCGGAAGAGAACACGCCATCATAAAAGCGCTTAAGAAGAGCCCTGAGGCAACTGAGATATTTGCCGCCCCCGGAAACGGCGGAATGGCAAAGGATGCCACTCTGGTGGATATCGGTGCCAAGGATATAGAGAAGATCAGAGATTTCGCAGTAGAGAACAAAATAGATTTCTGCGTGGTGGCTCCCGACGATCCTCTTGTAATGGGAGCTGTGGACCTTCTTAACGAGGCAGGGATAAAGACCTTCGGACCTGACAGCAAGGCTGCCATCATCGAAGGATCCAAGGCCTTCAGCAAGGACCTCATGAAGAAATACGGGATCCCAACGGCAGCATATGAGACTTTCACCGACATGGGTGAAGCTCTTAAATACGTTGAGACCTGTGATATCCCCATCGTAGTCAAGGCTGACGGACTTGCACTCGGCAAGGGTGTACTGATCTGCGAGACGAGAGAAGACGCGATCAAGGCTGTCCACACCATGATGGAGGACAAGGCCTTCGGTAAGAGCGGAGAGAAAGTGGTAATAGAGGAATTCCTCACAGGACCTGAAGTTTCCGTTCTCAGTTTCACCGACGGCAGGACCCTCATTCCCATGGTATCATCCATGGATCACAAGAGAGCTCATGACGGAGACAAGGGTCTTAACACAGGCGGTATGGGAACCGTAGCTCCCAACCCTTATTACACGAAGGAAGTGGCAGAAGAGTGTATGGAGAAGATCTTCCTTCCTACCATGAAGGCCATGAATGAAGAGGGAAGGACCTTCAAGGGCTGCCTCTACTTCGGACTCATGATCACTCCCAAGGGACCCAAGGTAATAGAATACAACTGCAGATTCGGAGATCCCGAGACACAGGTGGTACTGCCGCTTCTCGAGTCAGATCTTCTGGATATTATGCTTAAGATATACGACGGAAAGCTGGATGAGGCTGAAGTGAAGTTTGCTGATAAACATGCCTGCTGCGTCGTAATGGCATCTGAGGGATATCCCGAGAAGTATGAAAAGGGCTTCGAGATCACCATGCCTGAAGATAAAAACATCTATGTGGCAGGCGCTAAACTGTCAGAAGACGGAAAACTCCTCACAAACGGAGGAAGGGTGCTTGGAGTTACCGAAACCGGAG